>JACZJI010000004.1 GCA_014860665.1 Bacteroidales bacterium
CTCGATATTATTGTCAAATATAGTGCTTATGATAAACGAAAACGTATCAATATTATTGACTTACAAACTCATCTAATCTTAAGTTGACGCGTATGCCTTACAGGGTTGCCCGGATAAATCCAAACTCTGGCCAATCCTTGAAGAGTTTCAAAAAGAACTCCGTAGAGCCTGTCCCGATTTTCGGGAAGTTCGGCTATTGTAGAAGATCGATGCCAGAATTAAACCATCGAACTCCGTAGGAGTTCGACTATTGTAGCAAACCGGACCCTCAAAATAACCCACAGAACTCCGTAGGAGTTCGACTATTGAAGAAACGATCAAAGCCAGAAAATAACCTACAGAACGCAAACCTGTCAGGTTTTTAAAACCTGACAGGTTTCGTAACATGGATTTCAGTCCAAAAATACCTCATTTGGGGTATTGACTTGCCCTACCCTGCGATTCTACTTTTGTACCGGCAAATCATTGTTCTTTTTGCCGGTTTCGGACGGCACTGTATTGATGTTCGTAAATAATTTGATATCAATGTATTGGCTGCCTAATGCCAGGTAAAAAGATAAAATGATGAGCCACTTTTAATCAACAATTTATTCATTAATTTATTAAATCTTTCATCTATGAAGACAAAAACAAACAATCAGAACGGGCGCGTACATCGCGCAAAAAGCATCCTGCTGATGCTGTTTTTAATCATTATTGGAAATGCTCTGATGGCCCAGATCCAAAGTGCGGCCAGCGGCAACTGGAGCAACTCCGCCACCTGGGCGGGGGGAGTCGTTCCTGGCCCCGCCGATGATGTGGTCATCAATGCCGCTCACACCATTACCGTGGATGTAGCGGCCACCATCAACAACTTCACCATGAGCACCGGTACGCTGCAGGGCAGCCAAAGCCTTACGGTAAACGGCAACATGACCTTGACCAACGGTAATGTTCCGCTTCTTGGAAATTTGAACATTGGCGGTAACCTCACCCAAAGCGGTGGAACACTGGGAACTGGTAACGGTACCAGTACAATTACCGTTGGAGGAGATTTTACCTTTTCAGGTGGTAATATCGGATCCGGTTCAAATTCAAAAGGTCCAATAACCGTGAATGGTAATACACAGATTGCCACCGGGCAAACCAAAGTTATTTTAGAAAGAAACCTGATTATGAATGGCGGTGGTTCTTACACCGCGACAGACATTTTTTACTTTGGTTACAGTGGTAAAATAACCATTCCATCAGGAACAACCTGGACTGTTGATCTTTCAGCCCCAAAATCAATCAATAACCAATATGGCGGGCTACCTATGATCGAAAACCTGGGCACCATGCAACTAAATGGAGCCTCGCTGTTGAATTTGAGCATAGCGAACGAAGTCGTATTGAAGAACGCAGGCCAGGTGATTGTTAATGGAGGTGAGTTGCGGATGTCTTCAACCCAGAATGAAGCAGGTTGTAATTACCAGCTGGCAGCCGGCTCCACACTTAATTTTAATAAAGGAACCACCACCGGTCTTCACGGCGATATGATTACCGGCGTCGGGAACTGGAACCTGATTGTTTCCGGAGCAACGCTGAACCTGACGGGAGGAACTTTCAATCCGGGAAGTTATACCCAATCTGCAGGAAGCCTGCAGGGAACGGCTGATGTAAATATTGCAGGTGATGCAACCATTTCAGGCGGAACTTACAATGTAATCGGAACTACTGATATTGCTGGTAATGTAACGATTACCGGAGGGTATTTTGACCATGGCGCCGGAACCCGCACAGTGAATATTGACGGCAATCTTTCGATGAGTGGTGGCAGTAGTTATCTCGGAACAGGCAATGGTACCAGTACAATTACCGTTGGAGGAGATTTTACCTTTTCAGGTGGTAATATCGGATCCGGTTCAAATTCAAAAGGTCCCATCATCGTGAATGGTAATACACAAATTGCTAACGGGCAAACCAAAGCTATTTTAGAAAGAAACCTGATCATGAACGGTGGTGGTTCTTACACCGCGACAGACATTTTCTACTTTGGCTACAGTGGTAAAATTACCGTAGCATCCGGTACCACCTGGACTGTTGATCTTTCAGCCCCAAAATCAATCAATAACCAATATGGCGGACTGCCTATGATAGAAAACCTGGGCACAATGCAACTAAACGGAACCTCGCTGTTGAATTTGAGCATAGCGAACGAAGTCGTATTGAAGAACGCAGGAGAGGTGATTGTTAATGGAGGCGAATTGCGAATGTATTCAACCCAGAATGAGGCAGGTTGCAATTACCAGCTGGCAGCCGG
>JACZJI010000005.1 GCA_014860665.1 Bacteroidales bacterium
GTGGTGGGAGGCGCGACAAAGCAATCTCTTTTTATGTGATGTTCTCGTTTCTAAATGAGATCCCTTCGTCGGTCTCCTCCTCGGGATGACGATCGGGTTGACAGGAGGCTTTGGGTTAATTAGCTGCGATAATTTCTATAAAAGCGTACGTCATTGCGCGGAGCTTTGTGAAGGCTGTGGGAAGCGCGACAAAGCAATCTCTTTTTAACCGTCAAAGAATTATTAAACCCCTTTCATGTCGATAATTTCCAATCCTGATGAAGACGTAGATTCTATATCGGACTCAGGTTAATAATTAAAGCAGATCATTAGCCAGATTGGCAAGTTCGGAACGTTCCCCTTTCTCCAGCCGGATGTGGGCATACAGATTGTTTTGTTTTAACCGGTCTATGAGCACTGATAAACCGTTAGACTGCGAATCAAGATAGGGTGTGTCAATCTGATAAATATCTCCTGTAAAAATTATTTTGGTGTTCTCTCCTGCACGGGTAATGATGGTTTTTATTTCGTGCGGTGTCAGGTTCTGGGCTTCGTCCACAATAAAAATCACATTGGAAATACTGCGGCCCCGGATATAAGCCAAAGGAGTAATCATCAGTTTCTCACTTTCGACGGCGTCGTTGATGCGGGAATATTCTTTGTCCTGTTCTCCAAACTGATTTTGAATATATTTCAGGTTGTCCCACAGCGGTTCCATGTACGGATTAATTTTGGAACGGATATCACCCGGTAAATAACCGATGTCCTTATTGCTCAAAGGCACAATAGGCCGTGCCAGATAGATCTGTTTGAAGTTTCTTCTTTGCTCCCAGGCACCTGCAAGCGAAAGCAGGGTCTTTCCTGTTCCGGCAACGCCTTGCAACGTCACAAGTTTAATATCCGGATTCATAATTGCATGAAGTGCAAAAACCTGTTCTGCATTGCGCGGCATAATCCTCGAAATAGCCCTCTTTTCAACTCTTTCAATACGATTGGTGACAGGATTATAATAACCCAGTGCAGAAGCTTTTTCACCTTTCAGGATTAAATATTGATTGGCTACCGGTTTTTCAATTCCCAACTCATCCAATTCAAAGAAACCTTCAGAGTACAGTTTTTCAATCAAACCGTTTTCCACAGATTGAATCATGCTTTTCCCGGTATACAGCGAATCGATATTCTTAATTTTACCGGTTTCAAAATCTTCAGCCTGAAGATTTAATGCTTTGGCTTTCAACCTCAGGTTGATGTCTTTACTGACTAAAATTACTTTTTTATCGGAATGCTCTTCTTTAAGCTTCAGGGCAGCATTAAGGATGCGATGGTCGGGTTTGTCTTCGCCAAAAACTCCCCGGGCATCTTTTCTGCTTTTTTCGTTCATGATGACACGAAAACTCCCTTTTTCAGGACCATTTAAGCGACGCCATTGTGTAATGGAGGTTTTTCCTGAAATTCCGTCCAGGAAGCGGATGAACTCACGGGCTTCGAAATTTTTATTGTCGTTACCCTTTTTGAAGTTATCGAGTTCTTCCAGGACTGTTATGGGGATGGCCACATCATTGTCTTCAAAGTTGTTGATGGCATTGTGATTGTAAAGAATAACTGAAGTATCCAGTACAAATATCTTCTTCTGTTTGATTTCTCGCTTGGCTGTCATAATAAATTCTTTATAAGAACGATTTACTTCACCTTTCTGTAAAGATAGTCGGAAACGGAGTTTTTTACAAGATATGTTTTACGGAGTTTCCAACATTTTCCGGTTGAAAATTGTGAGTAGTGATTAGAATGGAGTGAAGAATGAATGAGAAAAGACTGTGTTAATCCGGGATTTTGTCCTCATTTTTAGTCCGGTAAATTGGCTTTTAGAGAAAAATCCGGAGAAATCCGATTAAAAGTTTTCATCTGTACAAAGTCATTTGGAACAAATCATTAAATTTGTGAGACCATGGAAAACCCTTTATTGTATCAGATTGGAATCACGCTGATTCCGGGAATCGGCGATGTTAACGGCAAAAGACTTATCAGTTATTGCGGCAGTGCCGAGGCCGTTTTTAAGAGCTCTCGTAAAGCGTTGAGTATTATCCCAGGCATGGGAGATTCTCTTGTTAACAATATCCTAAGCCAGAAAGTCCTGGAACGAGCTGAAAAAGAGATAAAATTCATCGAAAGAAACGATATCAGGGCGCTGTATTATCAGGATGAGAACTTTCCGCAGCGTCTGCTGAACTGCTACGACCATCCGTTGATGCTCTATTATAAAGGAAACGCTGATTTGAATCACTCACGGATCGTGGCTTTTGTTGGAACACGGAATGCTACAGATTATGGCAAAACGGTCTGTCGGGAACTGATTGATGGCCTGTCCGGGAAAGATGTGTTGCTAATTAGCGGACTGGCATACGGAATTGACAGCTGTGCCCACAGGCATTCGCTTGAATCCGGGATTCCTACTGTTGGTGTGTTAGGACATGGACTTGATAAACTGTATCCTTCACAAAACAGAAAACTGTCAAATGAGATGATTGAGAATGGAGGGTTGTTGACGGATTTTATGTCGGAAACCAAACCCGACAGGGAAAATTTTCCCAAGAGAAACCGTATTGTAGCGGGGATGAGTGACGCAGTGATAGTCGTGGAATCTGACCAGAAAGGCGGTGCCCTGATTACTGCTGAGCTGGCGAATTCGTA
Source organism: Bacteroidales bacterium (assembly GCA_014860665.1). Classification (GTDB taxonomy): domain Bacteria; phylum Bacteroidota; class Bacteroidia; order Bacteroidales; family F082; genus Sulfidibacterium. Next base: position 2,668 of record JACZJI010000005.1, read on the forward strand.
CAATCGTGATGTTTTTGCCGTGCCAGGCAGACTGGGAGATACCTATTCCAGAGGGTGCAATTTCTTTATAAAAACCAACAAAGCCGCATTGATTCAATCAGCAGAAGATATTGCCTACATTATGGGATGGGATGACAAAAGGGAAAGACAACAGATACAGACAGAGTTGTTCGTGCAATTGTCCGAAGAGGAAAAAGTTCTTTTTTCGCTCCTCAGCGACAGCGGAACTTTAAGTGTTGACAAACTGGTGATTCATTCCGGTATTACTCCGTCAAAAGTGGCTGCCGGATTGCTTAATCTGGAATTCAAAGGTCTTGTTCAAACGCTGCCCGGAAAACAGTACAAAGCCTTGTAAGCCTTATCTGATTTGTTTGTAATTTTGATTCGATTTTAACGGATGATGTTTCAATTTTAGAATCATGAATAAAGTTGTTGTCCAAAAGCTTTCCAAACCGGAGCTTGAGAAAAAAGGTGTTTTTGGCTGGCCCGTTTGGGAAAAAGAAGTTTCCCGGTTCCCATGGACTTATTCCGAAACAGAAGAGTTTTATATTATTGAAGGGGAAGTGGTTATTGAAACCAAAGAAGGAAATTTCACGCTTAAAGCGGGAGATTTCGTAACCCTTAAGGAAGGACTGGTCTGTACATGGGATATTAAATCCGGCATCAGGAAATACTATAATTTCCCATGAGCACCTTAAAAACGGGAAAGGTTTTTCGTTCTACGGGCAGTTGGTATGTTGTTCGGACTGCAGATGGAAAGGATTTTCCGTGTAAACTGAAAGGTCGTTTTAAGATAGAAGGAATCCGTACCACGAATCCCATTGCAGTTGGGGATGTGGTTGATTTTAATCTGTTGCCCGATGGTGAAACAGGACTCATCGTCAGCATTCACGATCGCACAAATTATATCATCCGTCAGGCCACCAATCTTTCTAAAGCAAGCCATATCATTGCTGCCAATGTGGATCAGGCGGTGCTGATTGCCTCGATGGAGAGTCCCAGGACTTCCACTGGTTTTATTGATCGTTTTCTGGTAACCGCTGAGGCTTATCACATTCCAGTGGTCATTGTTTTCAATAAATTCGACCTTTACGATAAAGCCGCAAAGGATAAACTTGATTTTATTTCAGGAATTTATAAGGATTGCGGCTATCAGTGTTTTTTTACGTCTGCCACAGAAGGAATTCATATTGCAGAATTCAAGACATTGTTAAAAGATAAAACAAGCTTACTTTCAGGCCATTCGGGTGTGGGGAAGTCAGCACTGATAAATTGCGTGGACCATTCTTTGGATCTGAAAGAAGGAGAGATATCAAGTGTTCATCTGAAGGGAAAACATACCACAACCTTTGCTGAATTGTTTCCGCTTGCCTTTGGAGGATTTATTATTGATACTCCGGGTATCAAAGAATTCGGACTGGTGGAATTTGAAAAGACAGAACTGGGGCAGCGCTTTCCGGAAATCAGAAACCGGATGCATGAATGTCGTTTTAACAACTGTCTTCATGTCAACGAACCGGGTTGTGCCGTGTTTAAAGCCGTTGAAGACGGAGAGATTGCAGATTTCCGTTATAACAATTACCTGAACATGCTTTCAGGAATAGAATAACAGGTGTTTTCAGAAAATTACAGCTCTTTAGGCGTGATAATGAATTCCAGGTGATGTTTGAACATCTCCAGCTCTTCCCAATGCTCAGATTTGAATCGAAATGCTGCCACTGATGAGGTGGACAGCTTGCTGATCTTGTCTTCATTTTCCAGAAATGAATTTACCAGATTGGTAAAAGTAGGGTTATGACCCACAATCATGACAGACTCCACTTCGTCAGGAAGATAAAACAATGTTTCCATGATTTCTTCCTTTTCGGCTCTGTAAAAGGAAGAATTTATATTGATTTGGTCCAAAGGATAATGGAGTTCTTCCGCCATAATTTTTGCAGTTTCAAGGGCACGTGTTGCCGAGCTGGTAATGATCAGTTCGGGGTTTACAAATTTCATTCTGAGATGTTTTGCAACCTTTCTGATATCTTCTTCTCCCTGTGGAGTAAGTTTACGGAAATGATCAGGTATATCGGGGTTGTCCCATGCGGATTTTGCGTGACGGACCATATAAACTGTCTTCATGCGAATCTGTTTTTCGGTCAAAGGTAAAAAAGAAAAGTACGGTTGTTTATGCTTTAGGACTTTTTAATATTCGGGAACATGGTGGATGGGGTGGGCCAATCGTTTTTGGTTCGACTGGAAGAGATTGTCTGTTTTAGTTGTCATCTTGAACGCAGTGAAAGATCTCCCGGTATAGAAACGGAATCAGGCCAATGCCAATGCCAGGGCTAAGGTTCAAAGGCGTAGAGCAAAGGGCATAGAGCATAGAGCAAAGGGCGTAGGGCAAAGGGTTTGAAAACGCAATTTTCAGGTAAAGACAAAAGGAAAAAGTGCAAATGGCAGCTCAACCCCCTGGCCCCCTAAAGGGGGAAGTTAATACTGCTGAAATTCAAAGGCTAAGGGCTAAAGTTCAAAGGAAAAAGGGTTGAAAAGTCAAAAAGTCTGAAAAGTCAAAAAGTCGAAGGTCTTGAAAAAAGTATCAACGCTGAATGTCCCCCTTTGGAGGGGGGTGCGGTGGCTGGCAGGTAAGCAGGGGGAGGAGTTTTGAAGAAACAAGAGACAAGAAACAAGACAAACATAGGCTAAGGTTCAAAAGCATAGAGCAAAGGGCGCAGGGCGCAGGGCAAGGGGATTAGAATCGGAGCGGTATCTTATAGAAACATAACTTCAATTTCAGTTGTCATCTTGAACGTAGTGAAAGATCTCCCGGTATAGAAACGAATTAAGCCAATGCCAATGCCAGGGCTAAGG
>JACZJI010000048.1 GCA_014860665.1 Bacteroidales bacterium
ACAGGGGGAAGCAGTTGTTGAGTTATATCAAACATCACCTGGCGATGAAATTCATTTCTTCATTTTCTTCCAGGATGTAGACCAGAGTTTTCGCAGGAAAAATCCCAGTAATATCTCATCCAGTCAGTGGGTTGGGAAAGTAGTGATGCCGGGTTGAGCTTCATCTCTTCCGGCGTCCACTGGTGTCATTTTTCCAAAATGAATATTGCAGATGGGTAGTTGGGGATTATTTGATTTGGGATTACTAATTCAAATAAGCTGGGAGAGAATGGAAGAACCCAGGAAAAAGACTGTCATTTCGAAGGAGGCACGACTGAGAAATCCCCCAGGTTTCAGCCTGTTGCTCAGGAGATTTCTCACGCCACCACACTGGCTGCCTAAAGGTTCGAAATGACAACCCGATGCTTAAGAAACCCTAACCGGCGCCAGCGTCCGCTGGTGACATTTTCTCCTCGACTGGAGCGCGCTTGCAGCGCGTTCCACACTATTACATTTGCAAAAAGCGTGACCATATAGCAAAATGATTATGTATGTCACGCGCAACATGCGCGCGCCAGTAGAAGGCAATGTTTTGTATGCACATGTTGTAAGCTGTACTTCATCTCGCCTTTAAATTATAACCGACATTCTGCTTCTATTACATATGAGTTGCGATGTCAAATTCCTTATACCAGTCAAGAGTATTAAGGGTAACATGCTTCGTCTTGCAGAAGGTTTCATAAAATGAATTATTGTTCGTTGAAAGATTTATCACTTCAAGCAATTGAGGTAAACTCATAAACCAACAATCAAAAAATGGATACTTTGGATATTTAGGGTCAATTTCACACAGCTTATCGTATTGCTTTACCCACTTCGCTTGTTTCCCTTTTAACTTCTTAAATTTCTCAACTATCTCTGGGTCATCAGAGAATGTTTTGTAAGAATGTGCCAGTAATGCTATCAAAAAATGTTTGAATATTGATCTGTCATGTAACCCCCCAAATTCAAGTTGGGTCAAAGCGACTCGTTCAACATGTCTATTATTTAGGTTAATTATTTTAGTGCTCCCATCTTTTGCTTTTAGTTTAATGTTTACTTTTTCTCTTAAAATAATTTCAGTTCGCCCGGCTTGAATTTGAGCATCTAAAACACTTTCCGATAAATCAATGAGTAGATCTATATCAACTCCTGATTTTGCTTTGCCTGTTAATACTTTTTTCTTAAACTCAATTAGGATAATGGCTTTTTCGCTTTCTATGAGAAGGTCGCACTCACCATGCAAACCTTCAACATCATAATCACCTGTAATGAAAGTAATCCCCTTAGTTGTCAATTTGTTTTGAAGATAAATTTCTAACTGTCTACCTAATTCATTGTCCAAATCTCTCCTATGTGATTTAAAATTGACTCTGAGAGGTGTTGCAATTGCTTCAAAATAATTTGGAGCACACCAAGATTTGTTTACTAGAAGAAATTTTGTAGCCCCTAATTTCATCAATGGCTTTTTCCAAAAATCAATTGATGTGTAATCCGATGACAGAATGTATTTTTCATTCACATTAGATTGATGTGAGAGTAAGTCCAAAATAGCTTGGATTGTACTCTTATCAATTTGTTTTAAAGATTTGCATAACGTAGAATGGTAAACTACTGTCGGGGAGTGAATATCAGTTACAACCTTATTTAATTCTTTTAAAACTGAAATAAATTCATCCCTTGTAAAACCCAAAGCATTTTGGAAATCATTATCGCCTATGAATGCAAATAAATTATCACAAATATCTATCGCAGACGAAGGTCGGCATTGTGGAATTGCAAACATCGTATCCCAAAGAACAATTTCAGTTAAAAACTGAATTATCGTCTCACCTGTTTGAAAATGGAAATTCCAAAAATTATATTGCTGAACTCCGAATGCACCGTTTGAAATAATGATTGCTAAATGAATTATTTCGTCAAGTAGATCTTGAGACTTTTTTCCTTTCAGATTTTCGTATGGATATTTTAATGATAAGTTGAGTAAAAATCCGAATGGAATTTGCGGACGTTGGTCAAAACTAATTCCACTTGCCTCTCTAGTAAAAAAATATCGTTCAAACCTTGCGGAATACTTTTTCTGGCGATTAAGATGAATAAATAAAGATTTTAATACAATAATTCCTCCAATGGTTTTCACTTTTTCATTTATCTCATTAAGAACTGTTTCAAGTCCGCTGATAATATGAATGTCAGAGTCTTTGATTTCAACTTTACAGCCTTTGTCAACAAGTTGTTTTACAGAAGTCGCAATATCAAAGTCCTTTGGATAATTTTTTCTTAAACTTTCAAGTTTTGTTGAGAAAGTGCTTGATGAAAATGTGTTGAAATTTTTTGCATTTACAATGGCTGTTTTCCAATCCTCAATATTTGAAAAGGGAGAAAAGTAGTCCCCATTCTGTCTGCAAGAATCTTGAATCACTCTCAATACTTTCAGATACTCAACAGGATTTTCATCATAAAGAATATACCGATAAATTAGGTCTGACTGTAACTTTAGAAAAGTTGTCCTTGAAATTTTGCCAGCTTTATTCTCACTGTTTAAGTGAATTGCTGCTCGGATGTTTTGATACAACTTGTCTGTAACTTGACTTCTGTCGTAGCCATTTGTCGTATCAATACTCAGTTGTTTACAAACTTCTTGAAGATTATCAGGGGAAATTGTCGCAAAATAATTGTCAACTAAATTTTTGTATTCGTCTAAAAGCATCTCAATTTAGCTATTTTAGTTTAGAATTAGCATTATCCCGATAGCTTCCCAACTTTCGTGTATATACAATTGCATTTATTATTTACATCTATATGAAAATCCATCATTTATTCTACAAATAGAAGATTGAATCCAGTCTGTTCATTTTTTGGTTTTTAAACCCTGCAAGTTATAAAATATTTAAAATCAAAGCAAAGCCGGAAGCCGGAAGAAAACTTCCGGTCTCCTGGCTTCTAACTTTAGGCACTTTATGAACTCCAGGCATTTTATGAACTCTGCCTTAAAACTTGATGCATTATAAATAACTATTTTTTACTCAATTTCAGCGGTTAATTCATAAACAGGCAATTGAATATTCTTAAATTTGCTGGCTTAAAACCGCAAAGTAAACAGAGTGTTTAATTGATTAAATTACAGCTTTAAACCCAATATTAATGGCACAAAATAATTTCATTAGGCGTCACAACGGGCCGCAGAACGACGATATCAAGATCATGCTTGAGGAAATGGGTCTGGATTCCGTGGATCAGTTAATCGACGAGACCATTCCTGCCAAAATCAGGATGAAAGAAGATATGGACATTCCGGAAGGAATGACCGAGTATGAATATCTGAATCACATCCGCTCACTGGCAGCAAAAAACAAAGTCTATAAAACATACATCGGTTTAGGATATTATAATACCATCGTTCCCCCGGTGATCATGCGTAATGTTTTCGAAAACCCGGGCTGGTACACTTCTTATACGCCTTACCAGGCAGAAATCTCTCAGGGCAGACTCGAAGCTCTGTTGAATTACCAGACCATGATCGCAAGTTTGACGGGACTTCCGATGGCCAACGCATCGCTGCTGGACGAAGGGACCGCTGCTGCAGAAGCTATGTTGATGTTCTATCATGCAAGAACCAGGGCACAGGTAAAAGCCGGAGCCAATGTTTTTCTGGTTTCTGAAGATGTCTTTCCCCAAACTCTTGACGTATTAAAATCCAGGGCTGCCTGCTCGGACATTAAACTGGTAATCTTGGGAGAAGCTGATTTTAATCTGAATGACGATGTATTTGGCTGCATGGTTCAATATCCTGATCAAAAAGGTCAAATCAATGATTACTCAGCCTTTGCAGCATCATTAAAAGAAAAAGAAATTCCGCTGGCAGTGGCTGCAGACTTATTAAGTCTCACGCTGCTCACACCTCCGGGAGAATGGGGTGCCAGCGTTGTTTTTGGTTCATCACAGCGTTTTGGGGTTCCTATGGGTTACGGCGGCCCCCATGCAGCTTATTTTGCTACCACCGAAACTTATAAGAGACAGTTGCCGGGAAGAATCATCGGGATTTCAAAAGATGTTTACGGAAAAGAAGTGCTTCGCATGGCATTGCAAACCCGTGAACAACATATCAAAAGAGAAAAAGCAACTTCCAATATTTGCACGGCTCAGGCGCTGCTTGCGATTATGGCAGGATTTTACGGCGTTTTTCATGGGAAAAAAGGACTTGTTGAAATGGCAGAAAATATCCATTCACTGGCTGTTGATTTAGCCTTGAATCTGGAAACCTTAGGTTACAAAAATCTGAATAATGCTTTCTTCGACACGCTTTATCTGCAGCTTCCCAATGGTGTTAGCTCCAACCTGATTCGCAGCAAAGCACTTGAGAAAGGAATTAACTTCAGATACATTGACGAAAATCATATCGGCATCAGCCTGGATGAGACCACAACACGGAAAGATGTAGAAGCTATTGTTTTGTTATTTGCGGAAGCTGGCCAGACAAAAAAACCGTCTGTTCAATTTAACGACTCAGGAATCAGTGCTAAAGCATACATTCCAGGATCACTGCAAAGAACCAGCGATTTTATGGAACATCCTGTTTTCAGTAAATATGTTTCCGAAACACAGATGATGCGTTACATGACCAAGCTGGAAAACAAAGACCTGGCGTTGAACCGGTCTATGATTCCATTGGGTTCCTGTACCATGAAACTCAATGCAGCGGCAGAAATGATGCCTGTCAGCTGGCCTGAGTTTACAAACATTCATCCTTTTGTTCCGCTGGATCAGGCTAAAGGATATGGTGAAGTAATTGGTGAGATGAAAAGAATTTTGTGCTTACTTACCGGTTTTGAAGACATGTCGTTCATGCCCAACTCAGGCGCTGCCGGAGAATACACGGGACTGGCTGTGATCCGCGCTTATCTTGACAGTCTTGGACAACAGCACCGAGACGTTTGTCTGATACCGGCATCCGCACACGGGACAAACCCTGCCAGTGCTGCCATGGCCGGATTCCAGATTGTGGTAGTAAAAACCGACCCAAACGGGAATGTTGATATTGAAGATTTACGTCAAAAAGCAGAAACTTATAAAGATACTTTAGGCGCTTTGATGATTACTTATCCTTCTACACATGGTGTTTTTGAAGAAGGAATCATGGAAATCATGGAGATCATTCACAGCCACGGCGGACAGGTTTATATGGACGGCGCCAATATGAATGCCCAGGTTGGATACACCAGTCCGGGATTTATTGGTGCTGATGTGTGCCACTTAAACCTGCACAAAACCTTTGGCATTCCTCACGGTGGCGGTGGCCCGGGAGTTGGTCCCATCGGTGTTGCAAAACATCTGAAACCATTCTTACCCAAACATGTGTTTGTTGAAACTGGCGGAGAACAGGGTATCAATGCTGTTTCTTCTGCTCCCTTTGGAAGTGCGCTGGTTTTGATCATCTCTTACGGTTATTTGAAAATGTTAGGAAAAGCCGGTTTGAAAGAAGCAACCAAAATGGCCATCTTCAATGCTAATTATCTTAAAGAAAAACTTAAAGACTCCTATCCTATTCTTTACACCGGGGATAAAGGCTGGGTGGCTCATGAAATGATTCTTGACTGCAACGCTTTTAGTCATTCTGCCGGTGTTGAAGTAATAGAAATCGCCAAGCGATTGATGGATTATGGATTTCACGCACCTACGGTTGCTTTTCCGGTACATGGAACACTGATGGTAGAACCGACAGAAAGTGAACCTAAAGAATCGCTTGATCGCTTTGTAGAGGCCATGAAGTCCATTCGTGAAGAGATCAGGGAAATTGAAGAGCAAAAGGCAGAACAGAAAAACAATGTGGTTAGCAATGCGCCTCACACCCTTGAAATGGTAATGGCAACGGAATACGCTTTCCCTTACAGCCGTGAAAAAGCAGCCTTCCCGCTGGAATGGGTTCGTGAATCGAAATATTTTACTCCGGTGGCCAAAATCGATGATGCATATGGCGACCGGAATTTATGTACCTGCCTGCCATTGAGCGAATACGAAAATCCAGTTGTTATGGATTTCAATAATATGAATTCTTGATTTTGCACGATAGAATGGTACACTGATTATTTATGATTATTATGATTGATTATGATTTTTCTTGTGATTGATCTTAAGGGTTTTGCGCAATTCTCTCTGTGGTTCTTTGTGGCTTCTTTGTGGCCCTTTGTGAAATAGCTATAACACAGAGCTACACAGAGAAGACACAGAGTTTCCCAAAGCAATCCGGATCATTAATGGATGTTTCAAAATATTGATATGGATCTTTTGCTGAGAGGCAGTTATAACCATCTTCTGACCACTGAGAAAAAGGCTGAAAGCTAAGACATAATATGGGCACTGAGCCAAGGTCAAGATGTAAGATCATAACGAATCATTACAATCATAAATAATCAGTGTCCTATTAAACGTATTTTTGTAAAAAAGTAATTATGGACAATATTACAGGAATCGCAGGCAACAAAGGAAAGGGCGTGAGTTCAGATGCCGAAGTTGAGTTTCAGTCCACTTCAAAAGGAGGCATTGAGATTCAAATCGAAAGTAAAGTTAAAGCTCTTTATGGCAATCATATTCATAAATTGGCAGAAGACATCTTACGTTTTTTCCAAATCAAAAATGCCATTGTTAAAATAGCCGATACCGGAGCGTTGGATTTTGTGCTGGCAGCACGTTTGGAAGCAGCCATTAAGAAAGCACTCCCTGAAAAAAAGAAAGAATTTCTGCTTCCAATGCTGGATGAGAATCTGAACGGAAGTAAAAAAGAAGCTTTCCGCTTTTCCCGTCTCTACCTTCCCGGAAATTCACCCAAGCTGATGCTCAACGCCGGAATCCATAATCCCAACGGACTGATCCTGGATTTGGAAGATGCCGTAGCTTTGGAAAAGAAACACGAAGCACGTTTTTTAGTGCGGAATGCATTGAGAAACCTTCGCTTTTACGGAGCAGAACGAATGGTGCGCATCAATCAGGGAGAACGAGGACTGGAAGATCTGGAATATGTTGTTCCTCATCATGTAAACCTGATCCTTGTCCCGAAATGCGAAAGTGCTGCTGAGCTAAAAACCGTGGACGAGAAAATTCAGGCTTTAAGAACTTCAAATAATATAGAGCACCCGGTTTGGCTGATGCCTATCATCGAAAGTGCCAAAGGCGTATTAAATGCTTATGAAATTGCATCCGCCAGTGAAAATGTGGTGGCGCTCGCCATTGGTCTGGAAGATTACACAGCCGATTTGGGGACCCAAAGAACCAACGAAGGCACCGAATCCCTATTTGCCCGTTCGATGGTCGTAAACGCTTCCCGTGCAGCAGGTATCCAACCTATTGATTCCGTATTTAGAGATGTCTCGGATATGGAAGCCCTCGCAGAAAATGTGAAACGTTCCAAGGCACTGGGTTTTGATGGAATGGGATGCATTCATCCCCGGCAGATCAAAGTGGTCCATGATAATTTTGCGCCGGAAGAAGGAGAAATTGATCAGGCAAAGAAGATCTGTATCGCCTTTAAGGAAGCCAAAGCCAAAGGTCTGGGCGTGGTTTCACTGGGTTCCAAAATGATTGATGCTCCCATTGTGAAAAGAGCCTTAAAAACCATCGACCTGGCCGTTAAAATGGGTAAGTTGGAAATGGATTGGGAATCAAAAGAAATTGAGAAATGAAAAAATACGACAACCTGGTAAAAAACGCGGTAGGTCGCATGGTACCAACCCAAATCAACGGAGAAGAACACATCCCTTTCATGGGGGTAGGTAAATACAAACCAACCGGACGTAAATTCGGACCACGCATTTCCACTTGTATAGATTATCCGGAAGACGGAAACAAGCTGGTTGAAAATCTCAAAGAAGCGCTTGTAAAAGCAGGTTTAAAAGACGGCATGACCATCTCGACCCACCATCATTTCAGGGACGGCGATTTGATTGCCAACCAGATTTTCGATATTGCCCATGAAATGGGTATCAAAAATCTCCGGTGGTTTCCTTCTGCCAGTTTTCCTTGTCATGCCCACCTTATCCCCTATCTCGAAGACGGCACCATCAGCCGTATTGAAGGAAGTATGAATGGGGCTTTGGGGAAATTCTGCTCCGAAGGAAAAATGGATGGAATTGGCGTATTAAGATCTCATGGAGGACGCTATCAGGCCATACAGGACGGAGAAGTTCAGATTGACATTGCTGTGATTGCTGCCCCAACGGCAGATCCTTTTGGAAATGCCAATGGCGTAAACGGGAATGCCGCCTGCGGATTACTCGGATTTGCACTGGCTGATTCGCAATATGCTGACAAAGTAATTGTTGTTACGGACAATTTGGTTCCCTTCCCGGCCATTCCCTGGCAAATCCAGGGGAATTATGTGGACTTTGTGGTTAAGGTTGATCAGGTAGGCATCCCTGAAAAGATCATTTCAGGGACAACCCAGGTGACCAAAAGCCCTGACAGATTACTCATCGCCGAATTAACAGCCCGTTTTTGTGAAAGCACAGGCCTGATTTATGACGGATTTTCCTATCAGGCAGGTGCCGGCGGAACAGCTTTGTCCATTGGCAACTATTTTGGAGAAATCTTAAGGAAAAACAATTGGAAAGCCCGGTTTATCAGAGCAGGAAGCAATAAATATCCTGTAGAAATGTTACAGGAAGGACTGGTTGAATACATTCTCGATGGTCAGTCTTTTGACCTGGACGGTGTGAAATCGATGCGCGAAAATCCGAATCATGTGTGGACTTCTCCTTTTACTTCCTACAATTATCACGGGAAAGGGAACTTCGCATCTTTGGTAGATGTAGTAGTTCTTGGTGCCACTGAAGTGGATGTGAATTTCAACGCTAACGTGGTGACTCACTCCGACGGCTATCTGTTGCATGGAATTGGCGGTTGGCAAAACACCCTTTTCGGGAAAACCACCATTCTTCCCATTCCCTTGTTCCGCGACCGTATTCCGATCATTCGTGACGAAGTGACAACGCTTTGTGCTCCCGGTGAAATGATTGATGTGATCGTTACTGAAAGAGGCATTGCCATCAATCCTTTGAGAAAAGACCTGATAGAAAAAGCAAAAAACTCAGGGCTGCCCATTAAAACCATTCAGGAACTAAAAGAAGAAGCTGAAGCCATTTGCGGTGTACCGGAAAAACCCAGATTGAGCGATGAGATTGTGGCCGTCATCAAATGGGTTGACGGAACCATTATTGACTCAGTGTACAAGGTACTCCCCTAATTTAATAAGCTTCTCATTACAACGAAAACAAATCATTCATGGAAATTTATCAGCAGGACGGCACTTTAAGAGAAAATATTCGGATCGGGTTTACAGTAGAAATCGTGCAAAAACACCACCAACGAACCGGCGAGCTAACAGAAGGAGTCGTAAAACGTATTCTTACCAGTTCTCCCAAACATACCAGAGGGATCAAAGTGATGCTGGAAACCGGAGAAGTGGGTCGTGTTCAGAAGGTGGTGGAGCATTGAATGATCATTTATTGATTTTAGAAACTATCTACTTTATTTTTTACCCACCCTCTCTTTCTAAGGACAGACTACACCTCGTTACATGAATTCGGTAAGAGCTCTCCAGAGAGATGATTGGTGACAATTTTTGTAAAGAGATCCTGGTGGGTTAGCTAGGGTCAATCTAATCGAAAAGGCAACAGGAATTCATAATCCTTTGATTTCTTTGCAATCGCAAAATTTTCTACCTTTACATAGTACCATTCAAAACAGACTATGAATTTCCATGAACACCCTTCGATTTTGTTTCTAAATGGTTGGTTTGATAAAACAAAACAAAGCTGGGAAAGTAAACGTTTCATGAAACTTTTGGCCGGGGTATTGGTAATCACTTATCTCGTTGTCATTATTCTCATCGAGTTAAAACATTATGGATACATTCATCTGGAACTAATCCCTCAAAATCACTTCAAGTCGATTGAGCTGGCCTTCACTCTTCTGTTATTTTTTGAAGTCATTTCGCTGGTTTTCTCTCTGGTACAATCTATTTCCAAATCTATGGAGGTGCAGATACAGATTATGTCAATCATTTTGCTTCGTGATGCTTTTAAACTGTTTGGCGAGTTTCCCGAAAACTACACCTGGCCCCTAATTCAGGACAAAGTAATCTTTATGTTTATAGATGCCTTTGGCGCCTTACTCATCTTCATTATCATTATTATGATCCAAAGGCTGGATAAACATCAACCCATATTTAAAAGTCTGGACGAGAAATTATCGTTTGTGAGTATAAAAAAGATTATTTCACTCATTCTTCTGGTAGTTTTTGTGGTAATGATTGGTTTAGATCTCGCTGATTTTTTCATACAAAAAGATACCTTTGACTTTTTTCATATCTTTTTTACTTTTCTTATTTTCATCGACATCCTGCTGGTGTTCATTGCACTTCGATACAGTAATTCCTATCTTTTCCTTTTCCGGAATTCCGGATATGCGATTGCAACTATTATTATGCGGCTGTCCCTTGGAATGCCTCAACCCTATAATATGGTGTTAAGTGTTTTGGCAGCTATTTTTGTTCTAAGCCTTGTTGCAGCTTACAACAGAGTTCCTGTTTCTTCTAATAGGGAGGAATTATATTAGTTTATTTTGGATTTTCTAAAATATGCCGGCCCCAGTCTTTATAAACTTCGGGTTTCACATTGCTTTTCCAGTATCCGGTGGCCATGGCCAGACTGGTAACTATGACAAAAACAGCCACAAGAATGCCTGCGTACAACCTCACCGGAACGGTTCTCTTCAACTGTTTTGTCAAGCTGAATCCCAGCGTGTTTTCTTCCGGGCAAATTGCCAGACATTCACCGCAGGCCATACATTCATCCGATTTGATTCGCAATTTTTCATGAATCTGTATGTGAGCCGGGCAAGCCTTAGTGCAACGCTGGCAGCTTGTGCAGGTATCAGGGTTCCGGGTCACTTTTAACGGGCTGAACATGCTTAAAAATCCAAGAAACGCACCATAAGGACATAGGTAGCGGCACCAGAAATTTCGTATGAAGACTGAAAGAATCACCAGTGCGAAAATCACAATAAGCGAAATCATGGAAATATGCCAAAAAAACATCAGCATTTCCACATCAGCTATTTTGTTATAATTCCCATTGAGGAAAGATTGCAGTTCAACAGAAGACATTGCAACTATAACCCACAGAAAAAATATCAGCAGAAGATATTTCAGCGACCTTAAAGGATAATCCAACCATTTAGGGAGTATGAAATTTTTACCAACCACTTTCTTTCCCAACTTGCCAAGGTATTCAGACAAAAATCCAACCGGGCAGATCCAGCCGCAGAATCCTTTCTTCATAAGAATGGCAAACAGGATGAAAACCGTCATCAGCACAATGCCTGCAGGATGAACCCTATTTAAGCTTCCAGTCAAAAGGAAATATTTAATTCCCATTAAAGAACTGATGGGCAAAAAGCCTTCGACGCCGGGTGGTCGATGGATAAAGGGAGTCTGGCCACCTGTCTGATAAAATCTTACGAAACCGTAAAACTGAAAGCCAATCCATAATATCAGTAACAGAAAACCAGACTGTACTAGTAACCTTATGTGCTGGTCTTTATTGAACCAATTCTTCATTTTCGATAATATTAAACTTGGCTTCCACTTTTAAAATCAGTTGATCTAAGAACAAGGATTAACGATTTAAGAACTTCCAAAATCAAAAATCGTTAATCCTTGTTCGGTGTTTAGGCTGCGACAGTCTTTTTTAAACCATCACGCTAAACTTAAGTTATTTCCCATCGTGTTTACAGATAGATTTCCCTAAGTTCCTTTAATAAATGATGATACTCTTCATGCTTTCCCAATCCAATTTTCTTTACTTCCAACTTCTCAAATTCATCAAATATTTGAGATTGTTCCGATTCAGTAAGAACCTGATCTGCCATCATGAATAAGATATTATTTTCTTTTTCTATATGGTTTCGCAACAATTGAATGTAATTTTCGGATGCTGAAATAATCTTCTGGGCAGCGCCTTCCTCTTCATTTTCACAGGCAGTTAGCCCTTCAACCATTAATCGAATGAATCCTCTACCCTGCTCATGTTCATAAAGCATAACGCCAACGGGACCACCTTCATTAGGAATACCTCTCTTACCCAAAGCGGGAAAAAGGATTTCTTCTTCTTTACCGTGATGACACTTGTCGGCAAAGGTCTTAAGAAAATCGAAAATTTGCTTGAGGTGGGTCACATTAACAGGTTTGGAATCCTTAATATTTTTAACAATTTTTTCCAGGACAGAAAGTATTATCTTGATACCTTCATGTTCATCTCTTAGTTGCTGAGTTGCTTTCATTGCAATTTATATATAAATTTCCTATCTGTTTTTATTCAATGACCAACCTGTTTTTAACCCAATTACAAACCAGGTAAGGCAAAATATACCGATGGAGAAGATTGTATCTCCGAAGACTCTCATCCAACGGAAGGTTTGCAGAATGGGTTCCTGCATAAATTGGGCAGAACGTGCATACCACATACCATGCTGGATACTGGCTACTGCCTGTAAAATTCCCACCGGAAGCAGGCTAATCAAGGCCATCAAAAGGATACCGATGTTCAGTGACCAGAAAGCGATGCGCAGAAATTTTTCCTTCCATTCAAATTTGTTTGTAAGGCCTTTCAGTACAAACAACATCAATCCGATTCCCAGCATGCCATATACTCCAAATAAAGCCGTGTGTGCGTGGACAGCTGTGGTATTCAACCCCTGCATATAATAAAGTGCAATTGGAGGATTAATCAGGAAGCCAAAAATTCCAGCGCCTACTAAATTCCAGAAACTGACAGCCACGAGGAAATAAATGGGCCATTTATATTTTTTAACCCATTCAGTTGCACGGCTTAAGGACAGATTATGATATGCTTCAAAACCCATCAACACAAGAGGGACCACCTCGAGAGCACTAAAGGTTGCTCCCAAAGCCAACACGGCCGTTGGAGTTCCTGAGAAATAAAGGTGATGGAAGGTTCCTAAGACACCACCTGACAGATAGACGATAGTTGCAAACAGAATTCCCGTGGTGGCATATTTGATGTTAAGCAATCCCATTCTTACAAACAAGAAGGCAGTGATGACCGTAGCAAAGACTTCAAAGAATCCTTCTACCCAAAGGTGAACAACCCACCATCTCCAGTATTCTGCGATAGCTAAATTCGTATGTTGTCCCCACATCAGACCTGCACCATAAAAGGCTGCGATGGCTATGGTTGAGATTAGGAATAACGTCAAGAGATTCTTGTTTTCCGTCGGGTTTTTCAATGCCGGCAGCATAGCCCGTACCATTAAAACCAACCAAATGATCAGCCCTATGAACAGGAAAATCTGCCAGAATCTACCCAAATCCACATATTCGTATCCTTGCTCTCCAAACCAGAAGTTGGTGGTAAGACCCATTTTTTGCATAATTCCCATCCACTCACCAATCATGGAACCAGCTACAATAATTATAAGTGCGATAAACAGGAAATTAACACCCAGTTTTTGATATTTTGGCTCATAACCCGAGACGGCAGGTGCAATGTACAAGCCTGTAGCAAGCCACGAAGTCGCAATCCAGAAAATACCAAGTTGCAGATGCCAGGTTCTTGTAACCGAATATGGTAAAATGGAACTTAATTTAATTCCATAAAAACCATTCCCTTCAACACCATAATGGGCTGTAATAATTCCAAAAGTAATTTGAAGAAGAATCATCCCCATCACTACCCAGAAATATTTCAAAGTAGCTTTCATGGAAGGCGTCGGATTAATGCCCGTCAACGGATCATCTTTTGGTAGAAGAGAATGATCCAACTCGCCTGGCTTATTCCACGCATGATAAAATGCAACCAGACCTATCCCAATCAAGAGCATGATGATGCTAAAACCAGTCCAGATTAAAAGGCTGGAAGTCGGCACATTGCCGATGGTTTTGTCAGGCGGCCAATTGTTGGTGTATGTAATTGTTTTGCCGGGTCTGTCAGTAACACAAGCCCAGGCAGCCCAATAGAAAAATGCATTCATTTCGTGCATTCGAGTCACATCCTTAATAGTGTTGGCGGGAATTGCATAATCCTTTCTTTCTTTAGCCAGCGAAGTATCGTTCATAAACAACCCTTTATAATGTTCGCTGTTGCTTTGAATAGCCTGAGCAACGATTTCTGGCACTGTAACGACGCCCGTATTTTCGTTGTAGGTATTGGCACGCAATATTTGCTGCAGCTTCACTTTTAACACAGCCTGATTTTCGGTACTTAAATGCTTAAAATCAGTTCTAAATTGAGTTTCTGCCCATTTGTTTAAAATAAAGGTTGCTTCACGGTGCAGCCAGTCTGCTGACCAATCCGGAGCCACATAAGCACCATGTCCCCATACGGTTCCTATTTCCTGTCCGCCCATCGACTGCCATACATTCTGACCGTTTTCGATGTCCTGAGCAGTAAAAACCACTGTACCATCCGTGGCAACAACTCTTTTAGGGATGGGTGGTTTCTGGCTGTATATTTCATGACCATAAAAACCAAGGACAGAAAAGCTGACAACCAGAATTGCGGCAAGGCCAATCCAGAGTTTTTTCGTATTCATATATTAATTTTTTTTTTGGGTTATGATTATAAAATTTTTGCTTTTGCAACGGGTTTTGGGGTTTTAACTACCAAAATTCTAAGAATTTCAGAACTTTCATTATACCAGCAATGAGGAATTTGCGCCGGGCTGTCCACATAAGTGTCTATCCCGACTTCTTTTTTCTCCTCACCAATTTCAACAATACCGGTTCCTTCAAGGACATAAAAAAATACATCAACCGGGGTGATGTGCTTTTTTAGCTGTTCGCCTGGTTTCAATGTAATGTGCACTGCCTGAACGTGCTCATTTTCATGGAATTTTTTGGTTTCAATCCCGTGAGCATTAGTGCTTGCAGGAACATTTTTCATATCTATTGCAGTCATATTAATCAGTTTAAAAATTATACTATTTCTTGTTATAGAGATTCTGTGAATTGTTTGAAGGATTTTTAATCAATGTTTTCAATGTGTGGAAGATGACCTTTCCCTTTTTTTGTAAATCGAAACTAAAACCCGAAAGGCCCCATTGATTTACGTTAAGCCGAATGCTTCCCAAGATGATAAAAGCAATCTGGTCGCTGGCAACATCGTTTCTGATCGCCCCTTCCTTTTGCCCTTCTTCAATGATCGTTGCAAAAGTTGAACGGGAGACTTTCATAATATCAAAGAGCTTGTCATACAGAATTTTATCATTCTTATACAAACCATCTGACAAGATTACCACAGCATAGGAAGGGGTATCAGCAAAGAACTTCAACTGACTATCAATTAGCTTCTCGATCTTTTCAAAGGGATCTATCTTTAAATCTTTCACACCATTAAAATTCGAGTCCATGATGGATTCGATATAATCCAGCAATGCACTTAGCACATCGGTTTTGCTTTTAAAATGCCTATACAGCGCTGACTCAACTACCCCAATCTCAATAGAAAGGTTCTTAATGGTCAACGCCTGTATACCGCCCTCACCAATCAACTTGATGGCCGCATTAATAATTTCAGATTGTCGTTTACTTAAATCCATTTTTAATATGTGAGTGAATATTCACTCGCAAAAATAGAAAAATTTTTTATGATGCAAATAAATTTGAATAACTTTTTAAAAATTCTAAGAAAGCAAATTCGCTTTCAGTTTTTTGAAACTTTATATTAACTTTGCAATTGAAACCCTTTAACCTATTAGTAACATGTACAATCCTGAACTTGAATTAGCCTGGAATTTTGTTGAAAAAACAAATCAGAACATCTTTTTAACCGGAAAGGCAGGAACCGGAAAAACAACTTTTTTGCACAAAGTCCGCGAAGAATCTTATAAAAGACTGGTAGTTGTGGCTCCCACCGGAGTGGCGGCCATCAATGCCAAAGGAGTCACCATTCACTCTTTTTTCCAAATGCCCTTTGGACCGATTTTGCCTTCCCAGGCTGAGCTTCAAGAAAAACCATCGAAAAATAATACGGAGAAATCGCGTTATCAAAACAAATTCAACCGCCAAAAAATTGACATCATTCGCTCCCTGGACCTGTTAGTCATAGATGAAATCAGTATGGTAAGGGCTGATTTGTTAGACGGAATAGATCAGATTTTAAGACAATACAAAGATAAAAACAAGGTTTTCGGGGGCGTGCAACTTCTGATGATTGGAGATTTGCAGCAATTGGCTCCGGTAGTAAAGCCCGATGAATGGCGGCTCCTGGCTCCTTATTATGATACCGCTTTTTTCTTCAGCAGTAAGTCTTTTCAGGACTCTAATGTTTTGGGCATTGAGCTCAAACATATTTACCGGCAAAAAAATGAAAAGTTCATAAATATCTTAAACGAAATTCGAAACAACTGCCTTTCTGATCATTCCATGGAAATGCTTAACTCCCGTTATGATAAACATTTCAAACCCGATCCGAAAGAAGGCTATATCACCCTGACCACCCACAATGCGCGGGCTGACCAGATGAATGATCAAGAATTGTCAGACATCAAGGGGAAGAGTCATTTTTTTACAGCGGAAGTAAACGGTGATTTCCCTGAATACGCCTACCCTACCCATTTAAAACTGGAATTAAAAGTTGGCGCCCAGGTGATGTTCATTAAAAACGACAGTTCTCCTGAAAAACGGTACTTCAATGGAAAAATTGGAAAAATAATCCAATTAGAAGAAGACCATGTTGTTGTTCACTGTCCTGATGACAATTCAGATATTGAAACAAGCGAAGAAACCTGGAATAACATTAATTATTCCATTGATGAACAAACAAAAGAAATCAAAGAAAATATAAAAGGTTCCTTTTCCCAGTTACCACTTCGGCTTGCCTGGGCAATCACCATTCATAAAAGCCAGGGCCTGACGTTTGAAAAGGCAATTATTGACGCGGCCGCCTCCTTTGCGCATGGACAAACTTATGTCGCACTCAGTCGCTGTAAAACGTTAGAAGGAATCGTATTAAAAAGCAGGATCAATGCTAACGGGATTATCCAGGATGAAAAAGTTCTTTCATATACGCAGGAAGTTGAGAATAATCCTCCGGACGAAAAACGGCTCATTAAGTCGCAAAAAGAATATCAGTTGGAGTTAATATGGGAGCTTTTTAACTACAAACCCTTCCTTTATCTGATTAACAGTTGTGATAAAATTGTGAATCAAAGTTCGGGTTCATTGCTGGGAAATATCAAAGAACCTTTGCAAAAAATAAAAGAAAAGGGAGCACAGGAGCTGGTTACAATTGGTGAGAATTTTCAAAATCAACTGGTGAGATTAAGTCAGGGACAGAAAGATTTGGAAAACCATCCCGGCATTCAGGAAAGAATAAAAAAGGCCATACCGTACTTCGCAAAACACACTGAAGAGTATTTTGCAAAACCATTTTCGGAAATCAGTTACACAACCGATAATAAAGAGTTTAAAAAAGCATTTAAAGAAGCTTTAAATAAACTGGAAGAACAGATCAAAATAAAGCTTTTTTGCCTGGAAGGGTTAAATGATGGGTTTAGCACCACAAAATATCTCGAATTACGTGCGAAATCGATCTTACATAAATCCAGACAAGTCAAAATTTCTGAAAGGATTGATACCGCAGGTCCGCGTCCCGAGTTGTTTTCCCTATTGCGTGAGCTCCGCCATCAACTTGCCAAGTCTAAAAACGTAGAACATTTTCAGATATTTTCTCAAAAGTCATTGTTGGATCTATGTGAAAAACTTCCTGTAGATAAGGAAAGTCTCCGCGATGTACATGGGATGGGAAAGATCAGGATCCAGAAATACGGAGACGAAATCCTTGAAGTTATTAATGAGTATTGTCAGAAAAGCCAGGAAGAACCAACGACAAAAAGCCCTTCAAAAAAGCAGCCCAAAGAGAATACTAAAAATATTAGTCTCGAAATGTTCAAAAAGGGCATGACCATTCAGGAAATCGCACAGGAAAGAGGGTTTGTTGAAAGTACCATAGCGAGCCACTTAGCGACTTTTATTTTGAATGGGGAATTGAAACCAGAAGATTTAATGGATCCTTCAAGATTCATTAAATTGAAAGAAATTGTGAACGATACGGACTTTCTATCCATTAAAGAGCTTAAAGAAAAATTGGATGATACATACTCTTATGATGAAATCAGGATCGTGATAAACGATATCCAATATCAACAAAACGGTCTTTCAGAATAATACCAAAAAAATCGGATAACCAGGTAAGCTAAGAATATAATTGCTCCCTTAAAGCATGAATCTTCTCATCTGAGATATAATCATCGTATTCCATCTTTTTATCAATCATTCCGTTTGGAGAAATTTCAATAATCCGATCGGCGATGGACTGAATGAATGTATGGTCATGCGATGAAAACAAAATATTTCCAGGAAAAGTCGTCAGAGAATTGTTAAATGCCTGTATAGATTCGAGATCAAGATGGTTAGTAGGCGTATCTAATACCATAACGTTGGCATTTTTCATCATCATTCGGGCAATCATGCAACGCATCTTCTCCCCTCCTGATAGAACATTAGATTTTTTGTATACTTCTTCGCCGGGGAAAAGCATTTTACCAAGAAAACCACGCAGATAAATTTCGGTAGTGTCTGTCGATTCAAGTGCCAGCCATTCCATCAAATTCAATTTACTTTCAAAAAAGGAATTATTTTCCAAAGGCAGATAAGCATGGGTGATAGTTTGCCCCCATTTATAATGACCGCTGGTAGCGGAAATTTTTCCGTTGATGATTTCAAATAAGGTGGTGATGGCCATTGGATCGCGTGAAAGAACAACAATTTTCTCTCCTTTATTTACGGTAAAGTCAACATCTTTGAACAGATAACGTCCATCTTCCGTTTTCTTACTTAGTCCATTAACTTCCAATATCTGATTTCCCGGTTCACGTTCAGGAGTAAAAATAATGGCAGGATACTTCCGACTCGAAGGCCGAATATCATCAATATTCAGCTTCTCCAGCATTTTCTTTCTGCTGGTTGCCTGACGTGATTTCTTCACATTAGCACTGAAACGATCGATAAACTCCTGAAGCTCTTTACGCCTGTCAGCAATTTTTTTATTTAATGTTTGTTGCTGCCTCAGGGCCAACTGGCTGGACTCATACCAAAAGGTGTAATTACCGGCAAACAACTGTACTCTTCCAAAATCAATATCCACAATATGTGTCGAAATTGCATCCAAAAAGTGACGATCGTGAGAAACGACAACCACTGTATTTTCGAAATGTGCGAGATAATTCTCCAACCAGTTTACAGTTTCCAAATCCAGGTCGTTGGTAGGCTCATCAAGCAGCAAATTGTCCGGTTTCCCGAACAAAGCTCTGGCCAGCAAAATTTTCACCTTTTGCTTTCCACTCAAATCTTTCATCAACTTGTTGTGCAAATCTTCAGCTACTCCCAGCCCACTCAACAGGCTGGCCGCATCACTTTCTGCATTCCAGCCATCCATATCGACAAATAGCCCCTCTAATTCTGCAAGTTTCACACCATCTTCATCAGAAAAGTCCGATTTCGAATACAACGCATCTTTTTCCTGCATCACACGCCAAAGCTTTTCATGCCCCATCAACACTGTATCCAGAACAGAAAGTTCATTAAACTCAGAGTGATCCTGCTTCAAGACAGACAATCTCTCTCCTGGTCCCAAACTTACCGTACCGTTAGTGGATTCTAGTTCACCATTGATAATCTTCATCAATGTCGACTTCCCGGCACCATTGGCTCCAATAATGCCATAACAATTTCCTTTTGTCAAATTCAGGTTCACATCCTGAAACAAAACACGCTTCCCAAACTGGATACCCAGATTTGATATTGTAATCATCTAAAATGTAATTTTCGTAACGGGCGGCAAAAATACAATAAATCTTTTTATAAACATAAAATACTAAATATCAATAATTAAAAACATAATTCGTTGAGTTTCAAATATCATTATTTAGCTTTTTTATAAATAATTACATTTGTCCGGATAATAATACTCGGTAAACGCTACTTTTGCTTGTTCCGATTTTTTTTCTGAATGTAACAGAGCTGTTGTTTCTGGCAATTTGTTCATTCTTTATACGAACGTCAAAAATTATTTAAATGAGGAAATCGAATATCAGAAAACAAAGAACTGCATTGAACCCTATTCATAATCAAAGTTCATCTTTCGGACAGATAAAAAAGAAAATCTCAATATTTCTACTTCTTATTCCAACTATTATTTTTTCGATTGCGCCTACCAAAGTAGCTTTTTCACAGACAATACCGGAAAAGGCCTATTCTGGTATGCGCTGGCGACTGGTGGGACCTTTCCGCGCAGGATGGGCAACTATGGCAGCAGGAATCCCTGAAGAACCTAATACTTTTTATTTTGGTGCTGCAGGTGGCGGTGTATGGAAAACAGATGATGCGGGTAGAACATGGCAACCATTAATGCAACATCAACAAGCTTCTTCTATTGGAGCATTAGCCATCGCACCTTCAAATCCTAAAATTATTTATGCAGGTACAGGACAGGTAGCCCTGCGTTATGATATCCTTCCGGGAGACGGCGTCTATAAATCAGTAAATGGAGGAAAAACCTGGACAAATGTGGGACTTAAAGACAGTCGTCATATTGGACGAATTTTAATAGATTCACATAATCCCGACCAGGTTTTAGTAGCCGCGATGGGGAATGCGTTCAAGCCAAATACTGAGCGCGGGGTTTTTCTCACGACTGATGGTGGAAAAACATGGAAACATGTTCTGTACGTAAATGAAAACACAGGTGCCGTGGATCTTGCATCTGATCCGAAATATCCTTCAACAGTTTATGCTGCATTGTGGCAGATGCGTATGTATCCCTGGCTCGCTTACTTTTTGCCGCAAGCTGGTCCTGGCTCAGGTATTTATAAAAGCACTGACGGGGGTCTTCATTGGAAAAAACTTAGTGGAAACGGACTCCCTGCAGATGATCTTGGACGAATTGGTCTCGGTGTAGCAGAAGGCAGCAATGGGTCGATTGTTTATGCTTCCATCCAGGCTACTGCAAATAATAGTGGCTTATACCGATCAAATGATGGTGGTAACAGCTGGCAGCTAGTCAATGACAATGCCTCCCTGGCTGATTCCTATTTTAGCAGAATAACCGTAAATCCAAAGAATCCTGATATTGTTTATGTAATGGGGCGTTCTATCAAACGTTCGGATGATGGTGGAAAACATTTTTCAGTATTTAAAGGATCGCCTGGTGGGGACGATTATCACTTTCTATGGATCAATCCCGACGACACAACTCATATGATAACTGCATCTGACCAAGGTGCCGTAGTTACTGTAAACAATGGTCGAAGCTGGTCGAGCTGGTACAATCAACCTACAGGCCAATTCTATCATCTGGCAGTAGACGACCGATTCCCCTACCGGATTTACAGCGGACAGCAGGATAATGGCACGGTCGAAATTCTGAGCCGAGGTCCATATGGTGTCATCAGTATTCGCGACTGGCATCCGGTAGGAGGCGACGAAAGAGATTATGATGTACCCAAACCGGGAAATCCGGATTGGATATTTGGCAGTGGCCTTGGTGGAAAAATATCACGTTTTAATGAAATCACACGGCAGTCAGCAGAAATTTCTCCATGGCCGGTATCCAGCTATGGGGCGCTGCCTACAACTGTTAAGTACCGTTATACGTGGATTACACCCTTGGTTTTTTCTCATATAAAACCTTATCCGTTGTATTTTGGCGCTCAGTATCTTTTCCGGTCTGTTGATAACGGAGATCACTGGAAGATCATCAGTCCTGATCTCACTGGAGTAAAACCGGGAACGGAAAAAATAAACAATCCAGATCCGGCACAAGCTCGTGCTATCGGTTACGGTGTTATCTACAGCATTTCACCTTCACCCATCGACCAAAATGTCATATGGGTAGGAACCGACAACGGATTGATTCAGCTCAGTAAAGACGGCGGGAAACACTGGAACAACGTCACACCCCCCTCCGTTCCGCTTTGGGGCAGGATTGATGCCATTGCACCCTCACCATTTTCAACCGACGCTGCCTATGTTTCGGTTGATTTGCACAGACTTGGTGAATCTAAACCACTAATTCTCAAAACTAGTGACGACGGAAAAACATGGAAGACGATTATCAAAGGGATTCCATCCGATGAATATATGAATGTTGTAAAAGCAGATCCTGTTAAGAAAGGACTTCTTTATGCCAGCACCAACCGAAGCATTTATGTCTCATTTAATGATGGGGATCAATGGCAGCCACTTACATTAAACTTCCCCACCACCAGTGTGCGGGACCTTGTTGTTCACAATGGTGATTTGATTGCCGGAACTCAAGGGCGAGGTATTTGGATTTTGGATGACCTTGAACCCTTGCGTGAAATGACACAAAAAATCTCGGAAGAGCCGGTTCATTTGTTCAGTCCGGCATCTGCCTGGCGCATCAGGAACAACGAAAACCATGATACACCCTGGCCTCCTTCGACACCGCTTGGACAAAATCCACCATCCGGAGCCATCATCGATTACTGGCTTAAGGCTGATGTGAAAGGACCTGTTACTCTGACCATCAAAGACTCAACAGGAAATGTTGTTGAAGAGTTCTCAAGTAATGAAATGTTAAAAAAACTACCAGCTCATCGCTATTTTGAAAAAGGATGGGTCGGAAAAGAGGAACGTCTGGAAAATACGGCCGGCATGCACCGATTTGTATGGAACTTACGCTATCCGCGCCCTTCTGCGCTGGAATATCATTATTCCATTGCAGCCGTCTGGACCGACGGGACGCCTTTGCAACCGATGGGACCTATGGTGATGCCGGGGCACTATACTGTTGTGCTCAGTGTTAACGGAACAGCATATTCCAAACCGCTGGTTGTGAAAATGGATCCACGGGTTCATGTAAACAAAGAAGCGCTGGCAAAACAAACCCGTCAAACCCTGCAGATCGATGCGCTGCTGAACCGGTCGGTGGCATTATATAACCAGATTGGAAGGTTGGAGGACAAAAAAGATCTTTCTGCAGCTAAGAAAGATTCAATTTCAACTTTGTTAAAAACCGGACATCCAAATCTGGCATCCTCCATTGGGGTTTTAACCAGTCTGGCCACCGACGCACAAAGAGCAGATGCAGCGCCTGTACAGGGTGAAACAGAGGTGTTTTCTCTCTATAAGAAACAGATTGAGGATCTGGTGAGCAGATGGGCTAAGATTGATAAGAAATAAGCTACATACCAGGATAAATCAATTTTGACTCTCCCCGGCAAAAAGGGAGCCGTGCCTGTTTAGGCATAGCTTCCCCGGCAAAAAGTGAAGGCGTGCTCGTTTGAGCATTACTTCCCCAACGAAAAAGGGAGGCATGCTCGTTTGAGCATAGCTTCCCCAACGAAAAGTGAGGGCGTGCTCGTTTGAGCATGGCTTCCCCAGCAAAAAGTGAAGGCATGCTCGTTTGAGCATGGCTTCCCCAGCAAAAAGTGAAGGCATGCTCGTTTGAGCATAGCGCTCCCAACTAAAAGTGGAACCATTATTATTTAATGAAAGCTTCCACGGCTAAAGACTACTGCAACGGAGGAAAGAAAACAACCATCAGGCTTTCTGACATCGAATTTATCCGGCGATTTGCCCTGCACATCCGGGTTTTGCTCAGGAGATACCTCTCCAACCAGGGTGGATCGATATGACAGTCGGAGGCTTGGGTTCAGCATCTTTTGCCTGAAGAAGAATGGAATTACACTCCCATGACCGTTGCAAGTACTTAAGGCACAATCATGCGCTTGCCAGTCACAGATTATCCAAAAAACACATTTTTTTATTTTCTTATTTAGTTACATTACAAATAACTACATTTGTACTCACTTAAATACTCAGTACCATGAAAAGATTCATTTTCACGCTGGGACTTGTTTTAATCTCATTCAGTATGTTTTCGCAAAATAGTATATATGACTTTACGGTAAAGGATATCAACGGCCACGAATTTCCTTTAAGCCAGCTGAAAGGCAAAAAAGTCATGATCATCAATGTGGCCTCAAAATGTGGTTTTACCCCCCAATACAAAGAATTGGAGGAGATCTATCAAAAGTACAAGGACGATGGTTTTGTCATTGTAGGATTTCCTGCCAACAATTTTATGCATCAGGAACCGGGCAACGACGAAGAAATTAAGACCTTCTGTACCTCAACCTATGGGGTTACATTCCCCATGATGTCGAAGATATCAGTTAAAGGAGGCGATATGGCACCTTTGTACAAATGGCTCACAAAAAAACAGCTTAATGGTAAGTTAAGTTCGTCTGTCAAATGGAATTTCCAGAAATACCTTATCGGCAGAGACGGGAAAATCGATTATGTGATTAACCCCTGGATAAAGCCTGATAACAAAAAGATTGTCAGCTGGATTACAAGCAACTAAAATTTTACAAAGGAATTTCTAGAACATTCCTTTTATAAGACCACCAGTGTGTGAAATAGTCTGGCCGGTAATGTACTGAGAATTTGGAGACAACAACCATGTTGCTAAGGACGCCAAATCCTCAGGTCTTCCCATTTTGCCCACCGGGATTTCTTTTTCCATATATCTCTTAGCTTCTTCAAAAGAAATTCCTTCGAGTTCGCTTTTTTTCCTGAAAATACGATCCATGGCAGCAGTATCGTGATATCCTGGAGCCATCAGATTAACCGTAATTCCAAGTGATGCTACTTCACTTGACAGTGTTTTTGCAAACCCCATAACAGCAGCGCGTAAAGCATTGCTTAAAATCAGATTAGGAATGGGTTGTTTCACTGAAATACTTTCCAGAAAAAGAATGCGTCCATAATGATTTTTTTGCATCATGGGCAATAGTCTTTGAATCAAGGCAATTTTCCAGCGTACGATAGTCCGCCAGCCTTCATCCCACTGTTGCATATTGATTTCACTGAAACCACCGGCAGGAGGCCCTCCGGCATTAACGAAAATACCCGAGAGTTGATTGTTTTTATAATAATCTGCAATGTGCTGATGCGTTTCATCCAGCGATAAATCTGCAGAAAGTATATCTATCTGAGAGGGAAATTCAGCTTTCAGTGATTCAAGCTTTTCAGCTGTGCGGCTGACAGCTAAAACCCTGGCACCTTCAGCAGCTAAAGAAAGTGCAACTGCTCTTCCAAAACCACTTCCGGCACCCCCTACCAAAAAATATTGATCTTTAATCTTTAAGTCCATAGCCCTGTATATTATTAGTCTAATCCGGAGGCCAGCACATCTACAATATGTGCCACCTTGATGGGAAGTTTGTGTTTTTGAATATATCCGTATTGATGCATCAGACAGGAAGAATCAGTAGAAACAATATATTCGGCTCCCGTATCCAGCGCATGCTGAACTTTTTGTTCAGCCATAGCGGTTGAAATGGGTTCGAATTTTACAGAAAAAGTTCCGCCAAAACCACAGCAGGTATGAGTGTCCTCCATTTCCACCAACTCCAGTCCTTTTACATTCCTGAGAAGTGTCCTGGGCTCATCCTTTAAATGATATTCCCGCAAAGAAGCGCAAGAATCATGATAAGTGATTTTATGTTCGAAAACCGATCCCAGGTCCGTTATTTGAAGCACATTTACAAGAAAATCAGTAATCTCAAAAATATTTTCTTTCAATGCCTTATATTCCAAATGATAGGCTGTATTGTGAAATAATTCCTGATAAGAATTCCGAACAAATCCTATACAACTTGCAGAAGGCCCAACTACCGGACGTTCGTTAGAAAAATCATTCAGAAATTTAATACCCAATTTTTTAGACTCGTCCCAAAAACCACTATTAAAAGCCATTTGTCCACAACAAGTCTGATTAGGATTATAATGAACCTTCACACCGGCTTTTTCCAAAACCTTAACCATATTAAAAGCGGTCTGGGGATATATCTGGTCTATAAAACAAGGAATAAACAAATCTACGTCTGTAATTTTCATATTCTCAGTCTTTGAGGTAAAAAAATTATTTTTCCTTAACCAACTTAAAACAGCCGGTGCTTTCGAGATCATTCCAATAATTTGGATAGGATTTCACTACCACATCCGGGTCTTCAATTTTTACTTCATCATACAATAAGGCCAATGGTGCCAAACACATAGCAATTCTATGATCACCATAAGTATCAAAAACCAATGGCTCACCGGTTCTCTTGCCCGGTATCAGTTCGTAACCATTCCCCTTTTTCACAATTTGGGCACCAATTTTTCCAAGTTCATTCTGCATACTAGCTATGCGATCTGATTCTTTGATCCGCAAGTGCTCAATACCAGTGAAAAATCCTTTAACTCCAAGAACAGCGCAGGCCGTCATTACCGATGGCACAATATCTGGAGCATCTGAAAAATCAAAACTAATTTCTGGTGATACTTTTCCTGAACGAGTCAGCACTACCCCGGTTTCTGTAAATTCTGTTTTAACGCCTAATTTTTCGAAAACTTCTACCAGAAAACGATCTCCTTGCGTGCTATTATCCTGAAGCCCTGGCAAGGTAATTTGCGCATTCGGCAGGAAAGCAACCATTTGATACCAGAAGGCTGCAGAACTCCAGTCAGACTCCACAGTCAATTTTCTTACAAAATAATGACCATGATGGACGTGGATTTCGTTGTCTTTTCTTTCAACCTCTACCAGAAAATCTTTCATAAGACGCATGGTCATATCAATGTAGGAAGTGGAAACAGCTTTACCGGTAAGTTTGATTTTCAATCCATTGCTGAAATGTGGCGCAATCATCATCATAGCAGAAACAAACTGTGAGCTGGATGAAGCATTGATTTCAACCTCCTCTCCAGAGAATTTCTTTCCGAATATCATCAACGGAGGATAGCCCTCCTTTTCAGTATAGTTTATCTCTGCTCCCAGGCTTCTTAAAGCATCAACCAGATCGGCCACAGGTCTTTGCCGCATTCTCTCAGAGCCTGTTACCAACCACTTTCCAGGTTTCTGAGCAAGATAAGCAGTCAGGAACCTAAATACGGTCCCCGCATTATGTGCATCGATAACCATAGGAATTTTTGAGTCGGAACATGTTGTAATAAAACTCAGGTAAAGGCGCATCATGTATGTGTCATCCGATTCTGACAAATTATCGAAATGAACCAGCGCTTTTTCCAGAGCTCGCATCACCAATAAACGGTTACTGATACTTTTGGATGCTGGTAAAACAATCTCTGACTTCAGGTTTTCGCTCTTTTTCAATACTTTATACGCCTTCATAACCAATTTATTTTTGTCTTCCTAAATAGAATTCAAGGCTTTGAACAAACAACGAGTCCTCAACCGGGACATCGAAAACACTCTCACCACAGTTTTTCAAAAGGCTAAAGCGTGAAAGGTTACCCCTCACCTTTTTATCCTGCCGAGTCAACTGAAGCAATTCTTCAAACACAGAGGCAGGAAATGAAAGCCTGTTAAAACTTCTATCAATTATATCAATGACTTTTTTCAAATCTTCATCTGACAGTCCTGTCAATTGGTTTGAGAGCCATGATTCGCAAATCATGCCAGCAGCCACGGCTTCTCCATGTGTGATTGGATTCCCAGACTTTAAGAACCATGTTTCCAGAGCATGCCCAGCTGTATGTCCAAAATTCAGAATCTTTCTCAGACCTTTTTCCAAACCATCTTCTTCCACGACCCTGATCTTATCGCGTGCAGAATTTATTATGATCATTTCTGAATCATCTTTAATCTGCTGATAAGAACGGTTCCCAATATTATCCAGGAGGGGCTTATCCATTATAAACCCATACTTCAAGACTTCTGCAAATCCTGATTTCCATTGCAAATCGTCAAGCGTTTTAAGAAAAACAGGATCAACCACTACTGCTAAAGGATTTGTAAAAGTTCCAATGTGATTTTTAAATTCCTGAAAATCAACACCAGTTTTACCCCCCAATGCAGCATCCACCTGTCCGAGTAATGTTGTCGGAATATTAATAAATGACATGCCACGTTTAAAAGTAGCAGCAGCAAATCCGCCCATGTCTGTTATTACACCACCTCCTAAATTTATCAAAAGGCTGTCACGACTGGCGGCCATTTCAGTTAATTTCTCCCAGATGAACGAAACGGTCTTCAGATTTTTAAATTCTTCCCCACTAGGCACTGAAATAATCCTATCAGCATCCAAAGTTCCGGCTTTCTCCAATAAAACAGGAAGACAATACTTTTGAGTATTTTCATCCACAAGAACAAATACTTTGGAAAATTCTTCAAAAAGTGTTTGAAGTTTTTCCAATGAATCCTTTCCCATCCAATAATTGACAGGATTCAAACCAGATTTCAGATTTTCTGACTGCATCTTGCAAAGGTAGAATTTTGAATGGGATTCAGATTAATTTTTTTAAAAACTTACTTATGGATAACCTCTTTTTCATCATTTTTTCAGCAAAAAACCGGAAATGATTTTGCAATGAAAATTTTATACCTGAACTTTGCATAGGAAGATTTATTTTTTGATTTGCATGCTAAGCCCGAAGAAAAAACGTTATTTATTCATTTAGTCAAAATCCCTTAAAAACACACCACATGGATTATCCTGACCTCTTCCGTTACTTAAGAAATACAATTAATTACGAACAAGATGTAATTTCGACTCATTCGTCAGATGTTTACAATTTTACGTTTGAGTCAAAGGCAACAACCCTACTGCCTGGGACACTTAATTATCAATGCGACGAGCATCGACTAAAATTTGCTCTTTCAGAAGAAAGTCTTAAACCAGCTATTGATGAAAACCTTTTAATGTTAAAAAGTAAGGATATCCAAATAATTGAAAACAAAAGGTTTCGATATCATGTTTTTGTACCAAAAGATAAAACAAAAGCAAGTGGAGTTATTTTCATGTTTCATGGTTTCAACGAAAAAAAATGGGATAAATATTTTCCCTGGGCAGAAAGCCTGGTGAAAAAGACAGGAAAGGCAGTCCTGCTTTTTCCTATTGCATTTCACATGAACCGTGCTCCTCTTTTATGGAGCAGCCGCTATGAGATGTTTGAACTGAGCAAAAAAAGGATTTCTTCTTTTCCGGGAATTCAGAATTCAACTTTTCCAAATGTCGCTATAAGCATTCATTTACAATCACGACCAGAACGATTTATCTGGTCTGGCCTCCAAACTTATTTTGATGTAATTCAGCTTGTTGATCAAATAAAATCTGGACTTCATCCAGTAATCGAGAGAGACAGCAGCATAGATTTCTTTGCTTACTCCATCGGGGGTTTGCTTGCTAAAATACTGCTTATGGCAAACCACAAGAATTATTTCTCAGATTCCAAATTATGCCTGTTCTGTAGTGGGGCAGCATTTAACCGGGTTCAGGCAACTTCAAAATTTATCATCGACAGTGAAGGCAGTATGGCTTTATATTCCTTCCTGATCGAACATTTGGATTATTTTGTCAGGACAGATTCGCGACTTGCTCATTATATCAGCGACAAACACCCAGAAGGCTTGGCACTTTATAGTCTTCTCAATTATCATAAAATGACTGAATACAGAGATAAAAAGCTAAATGAATTGAGTAAGAAGATTATGGCTGTAGGGCTAAAAAAAGACAACGTTTTTCCCTATTACGAAATTAAAAACACTTTACACGGTCTCGATGGCAACATTCCTATTAAAGTTCAAATACTTAATTTTGATTTCCCTTATATACATGAGGATCCATTCCCTGTAAACAAAAAATACGCAGAAGAAATCACCAGAGCATTTGAAGATACATTTGAATTAATGGGAAATTTTCTGAAAGATTAATTCAAAAATCATAAAACAAACAAGGCTGTCCATTCGGGCAGCCTTGTTTGTTTTAAAACCATTTTATTTTAAGCTTTTACAACTTCACTTACAAGTTTAGCAGCTTCGGCTAACTGAATAGCTGAAAGAACTTTTAAGCCTGATTGGTCAATCAGTTCTTTCCCTTCTTTAGCATTGGTTCCCTGAAGTCTTACAATAATCGGAATATCAATTTCACCGATATTTTTGTAAGCATCAACAATACCTTGAGCTACACGGTCACAACGGACAATTCCGCCAAAAATATTTACCAGAATCGCTTTTACACTAGGATCTTTCAAAATAATACGGAATGCCTGTTCTACCCTTTTAGCATCAGCCGTACCTCCAA
The DNA here is from genome assembly GCA_014860665.1 of Bacteroidales bacterium. Classification (GTDB taxonomy): domain Bacteria; phylum Bacteroidota; class Bacteroidia; order Bacteroidales; family F082; genus Sulfidibacterium. The sequence continues at coordinate 30,208 of JACZJI010000048.1, forward strand.
CATCAAGGAAGTTGGCTGGATCACCACCGGACATTTTAATCATATCCATGGTTGCCATTGCCAATCCTGCACCATTCACCATACAACCTACATTACCATCCAACTTTACAAAGTTCAGATCGTAACGACTGGCTTCAACTTCTGTAGGATCTTCTTCCAGAATATCGCGCATTTGTGCAATATCTTTATGGCGGAACAAAGAGTTATTATCTATTACGACTTTCGAATCTGCAGCAAAAATTTTTCCATCAGCAGCTTTAATAACCGGATTGATTTCAAAAAGGCTGGCATCCGAACCTACATAAGCATTGTACAAAGCAGTTACAAAGGACACCATTTCTTTGAAAGCAACACCACTCAAACCCAGATTAAAAGCAATTCGGCGAGCCTGAAATCCCTGTAATCCAACTTTTGGGTCAACAACTTCATGGAAAATTTGCTCAGGAGTTTCAGCAGCAACAGCTTCGATGTTCATACCACCACGTGGTGAATACATGATCATGTTTTTGCCTTCATTACGATTCAATAACATGCTCATATAATATTCTTCAACTTTCTCAGGACCTTCGTAATAAATATTTTCTTCAATCAACACTTTGCGGACCAGTTTACCTTCCTTTTTGGTCTGAGGGGTAACGAGATACATTCCAATAATCTGGTCGGCATAAGTTCTCACTTCGTCCAGGGACTTTGCAATCTTCACACCACCGCCTTTTCCACGACCACCGGCATGTATCTGTGCCTTTACAGCCCATTTATCCGAACCGTTATGTTTTTGAATAGTTTTAGCAGCTTCATACGCCTCGTCTGGTGAGGCAGCAACAACTCCGTAAGGTACAGACACTCCGTAGCCTTTAAGAATTGATTTTCCCTGATATTCGTGTAAATTCATACTTTTAGACTTTTATACAATCATTAATGAAAGCCCAAAAATAGGATTTTTATCACTTTATCCCTTGTTAGAAAACCTTAAAATTATTGGAAATTTAAATTTAGAACGCTTTTTAAATAAATACATCCTTTAAACACAAAACTGGTTACTGGTTCTGAAGAATTTCACGATAGCGATTTCCGTTAGCAGGATCTATCAAACTCATAATATTGACCATTTGTCTTTTTTCGTTTTCAGGTGCTTGCGAAAACATCTGTATCACTTCATTTCTTTTAGCGTCCAGTATTAACTGCAAGTCATATAATCCTGGGCGGTTTTCATATACTTGTCGTAAATATTGTAAAGAGGCCAGTACTGCCTTTTTTCCTGATTCCTCATCACTAGCCATAACATCAAGTCCCAAACGATGATATTGATACAAAAATTGACGAAGCGGCTCATACGCCTTATTCATCATTTGTTCAACAAAATGATACCGATTTTGGGAACCTTCAACAGCTGTCCAACCTGGCATTCCTGAATTCTGTGCTGACTGAACAATACTCATAGCCTGCTGATAAAAAGGAGTTCCTCCATCCGGAGAAAAAGTATCAAAATCAACTCCCAGAATCATATATGCATAATAAGCCAAAAGTGAAGTAAGATTGTCTGAATAGCTGTTCTGGATAAAATTTATACTCTGCGAAGGTGTGTATTGGAACCTTACATCTTTATCAATCATATTCAATAACGGAGAATGATAATCGGAATGATAGACCGGGCGCTCCATGATAATATGAAAAGTTCCTGAAAATTGATCAGAGCCAACAATCTGTTGGATATTAAAAAGTAACGTACACTCTATACGCTCTGCGGGTGTAAAATCATAATTAGTCCATTTCCTGTTATTAAGAAACTCGGTCATGGCGGTTTTTAAAGAAGTAATTACACTTGGATCGTAATTCTGAACCTGCTGTGTATTAAGCTCAACCTTAAAATTAAATTCCTGAGCCGAGGCTATTTGCCCCAAAAGTAGAAATGCAAAAAATAGTCCAAGGTGTTTCATGGCATACCCCCTATCAAATTTTCAATTTCGGAAAGTATGTCAAATGCTATGGAATCTTTTGTTTTCAGAGGAAATGAACTGGACGTACCATCTTTTTTTAAAACTGTGATTTTATTCGTGTCCACTCCAAAACCGGCACCTTCATCTTTCAATGAATTCAAAACAATCATATCCAGATTTTTACGTTCCAGCTTTTTCTTAGCATTAGAAAATTCATCATCAGTTTCAAGCGCAAAGCCCACCAAAATCTGATTATCTCTTTTAGCTTTTCCCAAACTTGCAAGAATATCAGGTGTAGGTTTGAGCTCTATCTTTTCGATTCCTTTTTCTTTTTTAATCTTTTCCGAAGCTACATTCACGGGAGTAAAATCAGCAACAGCTGCAGTCATCACTGCGATATCAACTTTTTCAAATGCCTTTGTACAGGCATGATACATTTCTTCTGCTGTGTTAACCGGTACCACGTGAATTCCAGGAAGATCTACTTTCAATGAAACGGGCCCCAAAACTAATTCCACCTCAGCACCTTTTGCTGAGAAAGCTTTCGCCAAGGCCAGACCCATTTTTCCTGAACTGCGATTTCCGATAAAACGTACCGGATCAATCGGCTCGTATGTCGGCCCGGCACTAATAAGTATTTTCTTTCCCCTTAAAATCAGCCCCTGTTCAAAAAAAAAACTGATTTCAGCCAAGAGTTCTTCAGGCTCTTTCAATCGCCCCGGACCAGTAAGTCCACTGGCCAATTCACCGGAAGCAGGCTCAATGTAATGATATCCTAATAATTGAAGTTTTTTAATATTTTCAGTCGTCGTAGGATGCTGAAACATATCAAAATCCATGGAAGGTGCAAATAAAATGGGGCATCTGGCTGAAAGTACCAATGTCATCAAAAAATTATCGGCCATACCGACAGACATTTTTGCCATAGAATTAGCTGTCAATGGTGCAATTATCATTGCATCAGCCCACAGACCTAAATCCACATGACTATTCCATGTCCCATCACCCTTATCGAAAAAGTCGGTAAGTACAGGACGTCCGGAAACAGTTGCCAAAGTCAGAGGTGTAACGAACTCCTTAGCGAAGCTGGTCATAACCACCTGGACTTCTGCGCCTTCTTTTTTTAATAAACGAACCAGCAAAGGGATTTTATAAGCAGCAATGCCACCGGTAATGCCAACAATTATTTTTTTCCCTTTAAGCATGGAATGTGTTTAAAACACAAAGATAAGCTTCTTTTAGAAATCGGTAGCTACTTCTTTATGCGGATTACGCATGTAAATGTCTTCGCTCAAAAATTCATGAACAGACAATAAAGATGGCTTGGGAAGTTTCTCATAGAATTTAGCGATTTCAATTTGTTCGCGGTTCTCGAAGATTTCTTCCAAGTTATCGCTGGTTGTTGTGAAATCGGCAATTTTTTGATCTAGTTCCTGTTTTAGTTCCGATTCAATCTGGTTAGCTCTTCTACTTAACACAACCACTGTTTCGTAAATGTTGCCGGTTTGTTCGTAGAATTTGTCCTTCTGGCGTGTTACGGCCATCGTGTCAGTTTTGATTTTCTTATAATCCATCATAAAATATGATTTATAAATGTTTCATAGCCTTTTCACTCAACGGCTTTAGTTCCTTTAAATATTGACTTTTGGGATACATATACAATAAGTTATTGTATGCTTCCACCATTTTTTCATACCTATCTTTCTGCTTATCAGGCACGCTGTTAGCAGCAAAGGTGTAATATGACTTCGCTATATAGTACATATAAAGTTCCCGCCTGGTAGAATTTGAATAATCGTTCAACAAATTCTGGAAGGAAGTAATGGCAGCATCATAGTCTTCCATTTTATAATACAACAAAGCGATATTATAGTCTTTTTGTTCCAGTTTCTGATGCAATGCCTGTATCAATTGCTTAGCCTTTTCAACTTTTGAGCTGTTAGGATAACGATTAATAAATGCCTGCAACTCTCTCAAAGCAGTATATGTCATTGTTTGATCCAACTCTGCTCTAGGAGACTGAAGATAAGAACAATAAGCCTGCAAATAGCTTGCATCTTCAACCTGTGCCCCTTTGGGATACATCTGTTGATATTGCTGAAAATAATAACCTGCCAACTGATAATCTTTTATCTGAAAGTAGCCGTTGGCAGTATAATACGTTAACTTTTCACCTTTCTTCGTCCCCTGATAAAATGAGCGAACCAAGTCAAAGAACTCGAGTGCCTTCTTAAAATTACCACTTTCATATAAATCTATACCTGTATTGTATTTCAGGGAATTATCCGGACTCTTTAAAATCTTCGAATAATTCTTACAGCCGGAAAGTGATACAACAAACCCAGCTACAATCAACATTAAAAAGGCCTTTTTTAGCATGGCGCAAAATTAAAATAATTTATAACACGACAAAACGAAAAAAATCTAGGTTCGCACAAATACAGGACATCTTAATTTTTCCCGTAATGTCTAACTTCTGGCAAAAATCAGAATTTTTTTGACAAATCTTAAGTGAAAGCTATTAATAAATGTAAAATTATAAGAAAGCACCTCCACAGAAAACTTTTTCAAAAAATGATTATCTTTGAGTTTTACTCAAGCCTATCGTTCTTTTGCAAAAAATCAAACTACCTGTGACTATTTTTTCGGATTAATGGTTATGGTTATGGAAACATATTCCTGCTCACGTTAGCAAAGATCAACAAATGGATAAACAAAATGACCTTTTCCTGTTAATGTTTTCCCTATCTCAATTGGAAAATACAACGCAAATTATCAAGCTATTTCATGAAAGCCTAAATGAACTTTTTAAGCCTCTTAAATTCTTTTTTTCTGAGGACAACCCCAATAAAGCTCCTTATTGTATAAAGATAACAGCAAATGACATTACTTACGGCTATCTATTCAGCGATGAGATTCCTGATAATGAAATTGTTGTTTCTATACAAAATGCCTTACAAGTTCTTACCGTAATTCTTGAAAAGCTCAAAACAGAGGAAGAACTAAAGGGAAGAGCCAGATCCTATGAATCAATTGCTCAAAAAAGGCTTGACGCTATAAAAGCGAGTGTAGCTGAGTTAGAAGATTCCAGAAAAGAGTCTCTTAACCTGATCGAAGATTTAAAAAGTGAAATCGCTGAACGAGAGAAAATTGAAAAGGCCCTTCGGGAAAGTGAAGAAAAGTATCATGCTCTTTTCTTTAACAACAGAACTGTCATGATATTATTAGATTCCGAAAATGGTAAAATCCTGGAAGCTAATCCCGCAGCATCTTCTTTTTACGGATGGACTTTGGACGAAATGAAAAAGATGTCGCTTTTTGACATTAATACATCCGCTAAAAAAGAAATTCTGCAAAATATCTCAAAAGCTAAACAGAAAGAGCAGAACTATTTTCATTTTATTCACAGACTAAAAGATGGGACTCAAAAAGAAGTAGATACATATTCCTGGCCTATTTCGATAAAAGAAAAAGGCTACCTGTTTTCCATAATTCACGACACCACCCAGCAAATAATCGCAGAGAGAAAACTGGAAGAAAACGAAAGGCTCTTCCGATCAATTGTAGAGAACTCTTTTGAAGGGATAGGATTAATAGATAACAATTTTACATTTACTTATGTGAATGAGAATCTGGCAAAGCTTCTGAATTACCCTGTTGAAGAAATTGTTGGTTCGACTTTTATACAATTTTTTGCTCCGGAAAACCGAGAAATCGTAACTGACCGCCATATAAGGAGGAAAAGAGGTGAACAAGTCCCATCGCGTTACGAAGTCCTCCTTTTAAGAAAAGACGGAGAAAAAGTTGTTACTGAGATTTCAGCTTCCACTTTTAAAGATTCTGATGGGAATCCGCTGATCCTTGTACAGTTCATCGATATTACTGAAAAGAAAAAAACTGAAGAGAAATTAAGGCTTCAGCGATATCATCAGCAAATAATCCTTGATGCATCGCCAACGGCGATATGGTTTAAGGACAAAAAAAACAATATCATCAGGGCAAACAAAGCAGCAACAGCCATTGCAAAAAAAAGCATTGAAGAGATCGAAGGGAAACCGTCAAAAGAAATTTTTCCTGAAGATGCTGAAAAATATTACCAGGACGATTTGGAAGTTATTAATTCAGGGAAGCCTAAAACAGGAATTGTTGAGCCAATTAAAGCAGGCAACAAAATATCATGGCTTCGAACTGACAAACTCCCATGGTATGACGAAGAAGGAAATATTGCAGGGGTCGTTGTATATTCCGAAGATATCACTGAAATAAGAGGGGCTGAAGAAACCGTTAAAAAAGAACGCGACCAGGCACAGAGGTACCTAGACATAGCCGGTGTTATGTTTGCTTCCTTAAATTCTAAAGGAGAAATTATCATTGTAAATAAAAAGGGGTGTGAAATTTTAGGCTATGACAATGCAGACGAATTGGTTGGTAAAAATTGGTTGGACACATGTCTTCCTGAATCAAACAAACAAGAAATCAAAGATATATTTCGGGAGCAGATGGCAGGGAATATTAAAGCTTTTGAATACTATGAAAATCCTGTGGTCACAAAATCCGGGGAGGAACGACTCATTGCTTTCCATAACACAGTCTTGCTGGATCAAAAAGGCAACATTTCGGGTGTTTTATTTTCAGGGGAAGATATTACAGAAAGAGTAAAGGCTGAGGAACAAATTAAGAAACTAAATGCGGAACTGGAAATAAGAGTAATTGAAAGAACAGCTGAGCTTGAGAAAGCCAATAAAAATTTAGAAGAAATTAATGACATATTTGTTGGACGTGAGATGAGAATCATCGAGTTAAAAGAGGAAGTCGACAGACTTAAGAAAAAACTTCTGGAGAAGTAATTTCTTAATATCATTCCATTGGAACATTATAAAAATTTTTACAAGAAAAATGAGAAAATTCTTTTTTACCATAGCCACTATTCTCTTTTTGCTTGTGCCGTATTTTTCATACTCACAGGATACAATCCCAAGTACAATTGTGTATGGTGGAGATGAAGCTTTTCCCCCTTACGAATTCCTGAACAAAAAAGGTGAACCAGAAGGATTTAATATCGACTTGATAAGGTATATCGCAAAGCAAATGGGATTCAAGGTTAAAATAAAACTAGCCCCATGGAATGAAATTGCTGGAGAGCTTGAGCATACAGATAGCATTCAGGTAGCAAGCATGTATTTTTCGGAAAAGAGGGCACAGCTTGTAGATTTTGCCAGCCCTATCGAGATGAGCTACTATGAATTGTATCTAAAAAAAGGAACCAAATTTTCTGACTTAAAGAGTCTGGAGGGGAAAACTGTAGCCATTGAAAATGGTTCTGTTCTTGACGAGTATTTTACTGAAAATTATCCTGGTGTTATTCTGATGCGATATCCTAGTGAGGTAGCTGCTTTGGAAGCGCTATCCAAAGGCGAATGTTATGCTGCTTTTGCTTCAAATATCATTAACTATAATCTGATTAAAGCAGAGGACCTTAACAATTTGTTTAAATATCACAAGCCCTTTTTGCCTCGGTTATATTCTTTTGCGGTAAAGAAGGAAAACACCAGACTTCTGAATCTTTTGAATATAGGATTATTAAAGGCACAAGAAGATGGAGTATTTCATAATTTAAGAAAGAAATGGATTAACGATCAAAAGGAATCCTGGTTAACGAAAAATTCAAAATGGATTTTAACTGCAATTCTGATACTTATTATCTGGTTTATTTCGTGGATAATCGTTTTGAGATATTCTATAAATATAAAGACCAAAGAACTGGGATTTGCCAATTCAAGACTACGATTGATTGCTAGTTTTAAGCCAACCCGAATTGATAAGATCTCAGCTCAGGAACAAGTCATAAAGCTGCTGGAACATATTAAAGAAACTTTCAAAGCTGATGCTTGCATAGTTCGAATCCTGAAAGATAATCAACTTGAACTTTTTGAAAGCGTAGGAATTGAAAGCAAAAATTTGGTGCAGATGTTCCCAGCTAATGAAGGATTTGGGAAAAAAGTTATCGAAGCAAGAAAAGCCCTTGGATTTAAGAATGTAGCAAATGAAAGTACGCACAACAAGATTAAAAACAAATACCCTAATCTTTTTTCGTTTGTTTCCTATGCAGGCGCACCACTAATATTTGAAGGAAAAGTTATCGGCATTATTGGTGTTTATTCTAAAACGAAAAAACATGAATTCTCATCAGATGAGTTGGAACATTTCCAAATTGTAGCGGATCAGTTAGCTGTATCATTTGAGAATACACTCCTTTTTGAACAGAATGAAAAACAAAAGGAAATTCTTGTCAAGCAAATTGTTTCCAGGAAAGCCGCTGAAAGCGAGTTACAAAAGTCATTTCAAACAACTAATACCCTTTATGAAATCTCTAAAGAGTTAAGCCTTTCTTTGGACATGATGATCATCGGAAGTAAAATCTTAAAGTCCCTTGAAAAACTTCTTAAATCGCAAAGAAGCTCCATATGGCTCATGGATGAAAATAGGAGAAAAGTATCCCTTATTGCTTTTTCAGATTTCAATTTAAAAGGTGATGAGCTGCAAAAAGAAATTCAAAACATAAAAAATAAAACTAAAAAACCGGGAGAAGGTATTATAGGGTGGGTCTCACTAAACGGTGAAAATTTCCGGTCAGGTAACGTAAAAAAAGATGAAAGATTTCATGAAACCAACTCAGGGGTAAAATCCGTCTTATGCGTCCCAATTATCCTAGAAGGCATTTCAATAGGTTGCATTAATATTGAAAGTTTTGAAAAAAACATCTTCTCTGAAGAAGACGAGCGACTACTTACTGCAATTTCAAATCTTTCTTCATCAACCATTCAGAATGCCAGGCTGTTTGAAAAGCTAAATTTTGAATTAGCAGAACGTACCAGAGCAGAGCGAGAGGTAGAGAAATTGAACAAAGATTTGGAGCTAAGGGTAGAACAACGAACGGAAGAATTGAGGGCAAGTAATAAAGAAATGGAATCGTTTGTCTATTCTATTTCTCATGATTTAAGAGCCCCTCTGCGATCTATTACCGGATTTGCTGAAATAATTTCAAGGCGTCATAAAGCAAATCTTAATGAAGAAGGACAGGAATATTTTGAGTATATTCTTGAAGCAGCGAACAATATGGCAAACTTAATTAACGATCTTCTTCAATTCTCGCGATTGGCAAAAAATCCACTTTCTAAAACTCCTGTTGACCTGAATGAAGTACTGGAATCCGTGCAAAAAAATCTGAATCAGGATATAATAGATAAAAAAGCCACTATTATCCTTTCGGGGAAAATGCCTATAGTGAAAGGTGACAGAAGTCTTATCGGACAGATATTTTCCAATTTGGTTCAAAATGCCATTAAATACCATCGGACTGGCGTTGATCCGAAGGTTGTCATCTCAGTTATTGACGACGAAAAAAGTACAGTTATTAAAATCCAGGACAATGGTATGGGTATTCCACCTGAACACTTTGAGAAAATCTTTGATATTTTCCAAAGGCTCCATTCAAATGAAACATATCCCGGCACGGGAATCGGTCTTGCTATTGTAAAAAAGGCAATTACTGCATTGGGGGGAACCGTTTGGCTGGAATCAAAAATAGGCGAGGGCACTACATTTTTTGTACAATTTTCTAAGAACTAACATATTCTCTCTCTGGAAAATTCTTCATATTGGGCTACTAAATAATAATTCTGATAAAAAGCCCCTGGAATTTAAATTTTCTGTAAAAGCAAGATAACTTTCAGAAGTTTAGCGAAAATTAACATAATCATCTTAATTTTTAATTATTTTTACTCTCCTACAAATAAATCCACACGCCATTATTAAAAATGAAATAATTGTATCATTAACGAAATAAAAACTACCAATGATAGAACCAGCAAGAATCCTTTTAGTTGAAGATAATAAAATGGATATTGCGCTTACTTTAGACGCTTTTCGCGAGGCAGAATCAAGCAGCAAAATTCAAGTGGCACATAACGGAGAAGAAGCTCTGAACTACCTTTTTGGGGAAGGAAAATATTCAGATCGTCATACATTTCCATTACCAAGTTTAGTTTTGTTAGACTTAAAAATGCCAGGTATCGGAGGGGTCGAAGTTTTAAAAAAAGTAAAGATCACTCCCCAGATAAAACGAATACCTATTATCGTGCTAACTTCCTCAAAAGAAGAAAAGGATCGTGCTGAAAGTTATGACCATGGAGCAAATAGTTATTTGTTAAAGCCCATTTCATTTGATGGTTTTTTGGATGTTGTAAAAAAAGTAACAGATTACTGGATTTCGCTAAATGTTGAACCGCCTTTAAGTTTGAGTTGAAGTCAGCACAATCCTGTTTTTTGTTTCAAAAAGTAAATTCACAAGAACCTCAATATTAAAAGCTATGGCAGAAAAAATCCGGATTCTATACATTGACGACAATCCTGGTGATCGAGCCCTTGTCAAGGACTCACTTGAAAAAGAACATAGTGGGTACTCATTGATGCTAGCCAAATCAAAAGAAGAATTTGAGAAATTAATTCATAAACATATCTTCGACTTAGTACTTACCGATTTTAATATTTTAGGATTCGAAGGGCTGCAGGTTTTGGCCACAGTTCAGGAAGTTTCTCCAGGTACGCCGGTAATTGTTGTCACAGGAACCGGCTCCGAAGAAATTGCCGTTCAAGCTCTTAAAAGAGGAGCATCCGATTACATCATTAAAAGCCCGCAGCATATTGTCAGATTACCCAATTCAATAAAAGCCGTCCTGGAAAGAAAGCAGTTTGAAACAGAACAACATAAAGGTGAAGAAGAGCTCCTTAAAATGAACCGGGTTTATTCTTTGGTAAGTCAAATCAATCAGTTAATCGTAAGAACCAGCGACCGGGAAATACTTTTTCAGCACTCCTGTAACATTGCTGTTAACTACGGTAAGTTTCAAATGGCATGGATCGGACTTATAGATAGTACCACGGATGCAATTAAGCCCTATTGCTGGGCGGGAAACGAAGACGGATACCTTGAAAACATTAATATCAAAATATCCGACAAAGAACCGGAAGGCAGAGGCCCCACGGGGACTGCGTTTCGTGAAGGGAAGTATTTTGTTTGCAACGACATCGAACACGATCCTATCATGGAGCCCTGGAGAAATGAAGCACTTAAAAGGGGTTATGGTTCTTCCATTGGAATTCCTATCAAACAAGAAAACGAAGTTATCGGAACTCTTACAATTTATGCCCATGAACCTGACTTCTTTGATCATAAAGAAATAATGGCTTTAAGAGAAATAACCAATGACATCTCTTATGCTTTAGATGCTATTAAAGCGGATGAAATTCGCCGCAAAACAGAAGAGGAACTGATTAAAATGAATCGTGTATTTGCTCTGATAAGCCAAATAAATCAGTTGATAGTCAGAACAAGGGACCGGGATAAGCTTTTTCAGGAAGCATGCAATATCGCAATCAATTTTGGACAGTTTCGTATGGCATGGATTGGTCTTGTTGAAGAAAATTCAGATCGTTACAGAATTCACTGTTTCGCAGGACATGAAGAAGGTTATTTATCCAAAACTAAAATAAAAATAACTAATGATATCCCAGAAGGCCGGGGACCGGCAGGCAAAGCTTTACGTGAAGGAAAATTTATTGTGTGTAACAATATTGCCAGGGACCCCATCATGGCACCCTGGAAAAAAGAAGCTCTTAAAAGAAATTACCATTCCTCAATAACTCTGCCAATAAAGCAGGAAGGAATTACAATAGGAACTTTTAATATTTATGCCGAAGAATCTGGATTTTTCGATTCGCAGGAAATCAGATTACTGGAAGAAGTTGTTGATGATATTTCTTTTGCCCTCGATATGATAAAAGCTGATGAGATTCGACGTAAAGCTGAAAAGGATCTGTTAGAGCGTCAAGAGGAACTTCAGGCTTACTTTGAACATGATATTTCAGCTGATTTTCTAGTAACTACTGAGGGCAAACTGATCAGCTGTAATAAGACTTTTTACAAAATGTTTGGCATTGAGTCAGAACTGCAAAAAGAACAATTTGATATTTCTCAATTCTATAAAAACCCTGAAACGAGAAAAGAACTAATTGAAGAAATCAGAAAAAACGGCAAGGTTGAGGATTTCGAAATTGAGTTTATTACAAAAAACGGTGAACCACTCTACGTATTAGGAAATATTCAGGGAAATTTTGGCGAATTTGGAGAACTTGTTTCTCTGAGAGAATACATTGTAGATATCACAAAGAGGAAAACAGCAGAGGAATCGTTAATAAAACTTTCACGTGCTGTTGAACAGAGCCCTGAAACAATTGTGATAACGAATAAAGATGGAAAGATAGAATATGTAAACCCAACTTTTACAAAAGTCACCGGCTATACTAGTGAAGAAATTATCGGAGAGAACCCAAGAATTCTTAGTAGTCATGAAAAATTAGATCAAGAGTATAAAGAGATGTGGGACATTATTTTATCCGGGAATATTTGGCGGGGAGAATTTCACGACAAAAAGAAAAACGGAGAGCTTTATTGGGAACAAGCATCCATCTCTCCAATCATAGGTGAAAAAGGAGAAATAACACATTTTGTTGCTGTAAAAGAAGATATTACAGAAATAAAAGCAAAAGATCTGGAACTAAAAATGGCTTTGGAAAAAGCTCAGGAATCTGACCGCCTGAAGTCTGCCTTTCTGGCTAATATGAGCCATGAAATCCGGACACCTATGAACGGAATCATAGGTTTTGCCGAATTACTAAAAGAGCCCAGACTCAATGGAGACCAACAGCGCGAATACCTTGATATTATTGAGAAAAGTGCTAACAGAATGCTGAACATAATAACCGACATCGTAAATATTTCAAAGATAGAAGCCGGACAAATGGATGTCTATTATACAGAATTCAATATCAACAAAGAGATGGATTTTCTGTATTCATTCTTTAAACCGGATACTGACCAAAAACAAGTCAAACTCTCATATCACAAAGATCTGCCTGATTCTGAAACTATCATTAAAACAGATCGTGAAAAAATTTCCAGTATTCTGACAAACCTTATTAAAAACGCAATCAAGTTCACTTCTAATGGCTTCATAGAATTTGGTTATCAGAAAAAAGAAAATGTGCTTGAATTTTTTATTAAAGATACAGGGATTGGTATCCTCGATGAAAACAAAGATGTAGTGTTCGAAAGATTCAGACAGGGAAGCGAATATCTTACACATCACTATGAAGGTTCTGGATTAGGACTTTCTATCTCAAAAGCTTATGTTGAAATGCTGGGAGGTAAAATTTGGTTCAAGAGCATAAATACCAAAGAAAATCATGGAACTGAATTTTACTTTACACTGCCCTTTTATCCTATCACAAATAACAAACTTATTAAAGACAATAAAGTTGCCATAGACAAGCTCGAAAATGAAAATCAGAAAAGATTAAAAATACTTATCGTTGAAGATGATGAAGTATCAGAGATGTTGTTGAAATATGTCTTAGAGCCATTTTCAAAAGAGTTTTTAACAACAGCATCAGGTAAGAAAGCAATAGAAATATGCAAACAAAATCCTGATATAGATATCATTATGATGGACATAAGAATACCCGAAATGGATGGATATGAATCAGCACGCCAAATAAGAAAATTTAATAAAGATGTTCTGATCATTGCGCAGACAGCTTTTGCATTGGAAGGAGATCGTGAAAAAGCAATGGAGGCAGGCTGTAATGATTATATATCAAAACCCATTCAACTGGATAAATTCAAGGTTATACTGCAAAAGTTTGATCTGAGTTAATATACAATTCATGTAATAAGTCTCAAATTCCTTTTGCTTAGAGGAATGCAAAAGACAATCTTAAAGAAAGTATGAGCATTCAAAAAAGGTTAAAATCATTGGGCCCGGGTTTATTGATAACAGCAGCATTTATAGGTCCAGGAACTATCACTACTTGTACACTTTCCGGAGCAGGCTTTGGCTATGCATTATTATGGGGATTGACATTTTCCGTCGTGGCAACCATAATCCTGCAAGAAATGTCAGCTCGACTGGGTATCGTAGGGAGATTAGGACTGGGAGAAGCTTTAAGACAACAATTTAACAATCCCATGGCAAAAGCTGTGGCGATCCTGCTTGTGCTATCAGCCATTGTAATAGGCAATGCTGCATATGAAACAGGGAATATTCTTGGGGCATCCATGGGCTTGGCTGAAATCACAAAAATGACCGAACTTCATATCCAGGGGTTCTGGTCAATGAAAATTTGGGGAGTGGTAATCGGGCTGGCAGCATTTCTCGTATTGTCATTTGGGAGTTACAAATATCTGGAAAGGGTACTTATCTTTCTTGTGACAATTATGAGCATTTCTTTTATTGCTACGATGTTCATTATTAAACCCGGTTTCTGGGCTATTTTGAAGGGTATGTTTATACCTACACTCCCTTCGGGAAGTTTACTGATGCTCATTGGCCTTGTAGGAACTACGGTTGTTCCGTACAATTTATTTTTACACGCTTCCACCGTTCAGGAAAAATGGAAAAATAAGGAAGATCTGAAAGATTCAAGGTTTGATCTGAGCCTATCCATCATTCTGGGAGGAGTTATCTCTATGTCGATCGTGATCACTGCTGCTGCTGCTTTTTTTGGTTCTCATACAAACATTAGTGGAGCTTCGGACCTTGCCGAACAATTAAAGCCATTATTAGGAAACTGGGCGGCAGTATTTATGTCACTGGGACTCTTTGCTGCAGGCATTTCTTCAGCAATTACAGCACCGCTTGCTGCTGCTTATGCTACTTCGGGGATTTTGGGATGGAAAGCAGGATTAAAATCAAAAAAATTCAAAGCTATATGGCTGGCTATTCTATTGATTGGACTGGCATTTTCGCTGGCCGGCTCAAGCCCCATTCAGGCCATAGTATTTGCCCAGATAACTAATGGGATTCTTCTACCAGTTATCGCAATTTATCTCCTTATCATAATGAATAACAGGAATCTACTAAAAACCAACACCAATAACTTGCTTCAAAACATGCTGGGCATTGTCATTGTAATAATTATGATTATTTTAGGAGGGAAAAGTATTCTTTTTGCACTGAGAGTTTTGTAATTTTGATTTTTATCAGATTAAAACCTGAACCCATAAAACTCAGTGAACATATGAAAGTAGATATCAATTCGGATTTGGGAGAAAGCTTTGGAGCTTACAAAATGGGGAATGATGCAGAGGTGATGAAATATATCTCCTCAGCTAACATTGCCTGCGGATTTCATGCGGGAGACCCTATTGTAATAGAAAAGACCATAAAGCTTGCGCTGGAAAATCATGTTGCCATTGGGGCACATCCGGGTTATCCGGATTTAATGGGATTCGGAAGAAGAAAAATAAATTTATCTCCTGAAGAAGTAAAAGCATATGTTTTCTACCAGGTAGCCGCTTTAAAGGCCATGACAGAAGCCCTGGGGGGCAGGTTACAACACGTAAAGGCGCATGGTGCTCTATACAACGAAGCGGCAGAAAATGAAACTGTTGCCAGAGCAATAGCTGAGGCTGTCCTCCAATTAGATTCTGAATTGATTTTTGTCGGACTTGCAAATTCCAGGATGCTTGAAGTAGCCAAAAACATAGGACTGAAAACTGTATCAGAAGTTTTTGCTGACAGAGCTTATACCAATGCAGGAACTTTAGTCCCACGTTCAAAATCAGGATCTGTCATTCATAATGCAGAATTATGCAACCAAAGAGTTATACAGATGCTTTTGGAAAATACAGTAGAAGCTATCGACGGAAGTAAAATTCAGATCAAAGCGGATACGATTTGTATTCATGGAGATAATCCTGCTGCACTGGAACTGGCTTACTCTTTAAGAAAGCATCTTGAAAAAAACAGTGTTGAAATACAAGCCATGAAAGCATGACGGAATATAACACACAAATTCTTCCTTCCGGCGATTCTGCCATTCTTGTAAGATTCAGTGAGCAAATTTCAGAAAGCATCAACCGGAAAGTAATTTCATTCAGAAATAACCTGGAACAAATAAATTTACCTGGTATCATCGAAACCATTCCTGCTTATGCTTCTCTTATGATAATATACAATCCACTGATTGTTTCTTTTAAAATCCTTTATAGGGAAATAAAAGAAATTCTCGACAAAACAAAGGACGAAACTTTGTCAAAATCAAGAACAATTACCATTCCGGTCTGTTATGACTCGACATTCAGCATGGACCTACAGGAAGTCTCTCAACAAACAGGACTTTCACCTGCTGAAATCATAAAAATTCACTACTCCTCCACTTACAGGATTTTCATGCTGGGTTTTACACCAGGATTTCCTTATATGGGAGAAACCGATGAACGGATAGCCTGTCCTCGCAAAAGCACGCCCAGACAAGCTGTTCCAGAAGGCTCTGTAGGCTTGGCAGGCAGACAAACTGGAATTTATCCCATTGAAAGTCCGGGTGGATGGCAGATTATCGGCCGCACTCCTTTGAAGATTTTTAATCCGGGTAGCGAAAATATCTTCCTTCTTCGAGCAGGTGATATTATCCAGTTCAAACCCATCAGCATAAGTGAGTTTGAATCCATTTCAAAAACCCAGTGAGAGCCATGGATGGAATAAAATTCATAAAGGAGGGATTTTTGACAACCATACAAGACTTGGGTCGATACGGGTTCCAGAAATTCGGGATGCCAGTTTCAGGAGCCATGGACAGCTATTCACTTAAAACAGCCAATTGGCTGGTAGGGAACCCACGGGAATCAGCGTGCTTTGAAATCACATTTCAAGGACCGGAAATAGAATTCCATTGTGAAACAGTAATAGGACTCAGCGGTGCACCCATGCAGGCATCGCTTAATGGGAATACCTTGCAGTCGGATACGTCTTATCGGGTTTTCAGAGGAGATATTCTCAGAACTGGAATTGTTCAGCAAGGAGTACGTAGCTATCTTGCCATTGCCGGGGAAATCGAAATTCCGGAAGTAATGGGAAGCAAATCGACATATTTAAGAGGTCGTTTGGGTGGTTTCCACGGACGAAAGATAGAAGCTGGTGATGAAATTGCAATCAAACCAAGTGGATTTTCTGATGTGAGGCAACTCCCTTATGAATTTCGACAGTTTTTTTCCACCTCACAAACATTACGGATTATTCCTGGAACTGAAGTCAGTTATTTCGAGTTATCAGGAATAACCTCTTTTCTTACTTCAGAATATACAGTAAGCCCCCAAAATGACAGAATGGGATATCGTCTGTCAGGACAGGCAATTACCCATAAATCAGGCGCTGATATAATTTCTTCCGGCATTACAAATGGAAGCATTCAGGTCCCGGGACACGGACAGCCGATCATTATGCTGGCAGATCACCAAACCGTGGGGGGGTATACACAAATTGCCAATATTGTTTCTGTAGATATTCCTCTTGTAGGACAACTCAAAACAGGCGACAAGATTCATTTTAGAGAAACAAGCCTTCAGGAAGCACATGATCTTATCGAAAAACAGGAACAGCTTTTTAAAAATCTCTATCTATTATAGGCGGGAAACTACCATGATTTAATAATTGCAACTCAAGCTATTCAATAAATTTTATTGCATTTTTTTGAGAACATAAACATCATTATTTATTCTTAAAAGAACTTTAAATCATCCCTAGAAGTTTATCAATAATCCTTACTTTTGCAAATCTTAAACCTAAACAAAGATGGACGTATTTGACAAATGTGAGGTGAACATGGGACCGCTCGGAATGTATGCCGATGAATCAGAAGGTTATTACATGTTCCCTAAACTGGAAGGTGAAATTTCCGATAAAATGATGTTTCAAGGCAAGGAACGGCTTGTATGGAGCCTGAACAATTATCTTGGATTGGCTAATAATCCTGAGGTAAGGAAAGCCGACGCCGATGGCGCTGCTCAGTGGGGGCTTGCCTATCCTATGGGTGCACGCATGATGTCTGGTCAAACCAAATACCATGAGCAACTGGAACAGCAACTTGCTTCTTTTGTAAAAAGACCTGCTGCCTATCTGTTGAATTATGGCTACCAAGGGATGGTTTCTATCATCGACTCGATGGTAAACCGCAATGATGTCATTGTTTACGACTCGGAAGCTCATGCTTGTATTATCGACGGCATGCGTCTCCATATCGGAAAACGTTTTGTTTATCCGCACAACGACATGGCCAATCTTGAAAAAGAACTGGAAAGGGCAACCAAGCTTGTAGAAAAAACAGGAGGTGGAATCCTCCTCATTACTGAAGGCGTTTATGGCATGGCAGGAGACCTGGGCAATTTACCTGCAATTGTAGCTTTGAAAGAAAAATATAACTTCCGGATTTTCATTGACGATGCACATGGTTTCGGAACTATGGGACCTACTGGCGCTGGAACTGATGAACATTTCGGAGTTCAGGATAAAGTAGATATATATTTTGGAACCTTCGCTAAGGCGATGGCCGGAATTGGTGGTTTTGTTGCCGGCGATGAAAAGGTTATCAAATACTTGAAATACAACATGCGTTCGCAGATTTTTGCCAAATCACTACCTATGCCTATGGTTTTTGGTGCCATGAAAAGGCTCGAAATGCTGCGTGAAGACCCGACACACCGTAAAAAACTTTGGACAATTGTTAACGCTCTGCAAAAAGGCTTGCGTGAAGCCGGGCTGAACATTGGAAATACAGCATCACCCGTAACTCCCGTCATTTTGAATGGTTCTATTCCGGAAGCAACCCAAATTACTTACGATTTGCGAGAAAACTACGATATTTTCTGTTCTATTGTTGTTTATCCGGTAGTTCCCAAGGACACCATTCTTCTACGTCTGATCCCAACTGCTGCTCACACACTGGAGGATGTTGAATATACTATAAAAGCTTTCAAAGAAATCAAAAGAAAGCTGGACAACAAAGAATATTCAGATGAATTTAAAATAGCAAAAGGCTGATAAAGTATTGATTGTTTACTATTCCCGGAAATAAAACTTCGGTTAAAAAATGTCAAAGTCCCGGTAAAAACCGGGGCTTTTTTTATTTTCCTCATCACTTCTTTTCATGATAAAAAGCTAATTCAAAACTTATTTCTCACAATAAAAATATTTAAAGGTTATTTCAGAAAATCAGTTTTTTGATATCCAGTATAAAACATGAACAGTGTCAAAGACAAAAAGTCTCTGAATAAAAATTAATTAGAATCGAAATAAATTATGATTCAGAACTTAGGAAAGACAAACAATCTGTTTAGTACGAACAATTTATTTCTACATTAGGAGGAAAATTGTCTATGTCAGGAAAGATATTTTGTCTTAGGAGCTTTGAACTTTTCCTTCGTGGACCTGAAAATACCGAAATCCCGCACCTTCAGGGTAAATATTACCTACTATTAAGTCTGGTTAGAAAATTAGATGCGCTTTTATGAGAAAAGGACTTATGATCGTTTTAATCGTTGCCTTTTTTATTTTCCTGATTTTAAATCAGACTCTCATCAGTTTGAAACAAAGATATGATCATCCAGAATGGCTTTTTTCCATTGTGGAAGCTGTCACAATTTTTTTCTTCCTGTATTTTATTTTTAATTTTTACACCAAAAAAGCCAAAAAATCAAGTCTACATCAACTTATTGCAGAAAACAGAAGAACAGATAACCCATCCGATAATTTAGACATTGAAAATAATCTACCCGATTATATTTCGCAGAAAAACCTGAACCATGATTTAAAAACTCAAATTATATACACGATAGAAGAGCAAATAGAAGCAAAAGTCTTTCTGGACCCTGACCTGAATCTTGAAACGATGGCAAAAAAATGTGATACAAACCGTGCCTATCTCTCAAGAGTTATTCATGAAAAGTACGGAATGAATTTCAACAATTTCATAAATCAGTTTCGGATAAAAGAAGCAGAAAATATCATTTGCAATCCTTCCAATGATATTCCGCTGAAAGCTCTGCCCCAGAAGACCGGATTTAAATGTTACGCCCGTTTCCATGAAGCTTTTAAAAAACAAACAGGTACTACTCCGACTATTTTTGTTAAAAACAACTGTTTTTTATAGGATCAAAATCTCATACGGATTTATAAATCCGTATGAAAAACTCCCTTTTATAATTCCCATCCGGAAAATTCTTTGATAACTTTGAGTTATCAGCAAAGGATTGTACGCACAAATTATTATAGAATACTTTCAGAAAACAAATTAAGGGGTTTATTGAGTTCACATCAAAAAAATAATATTATGAAAAGGGCACTTTTATTATTTATGGTAATGCTATTGGTCCCAGCGATGGGCTTTTCAACAGATATCATTACATTAAAAAGCGGCACGATAATTCGTGCAAAAATCCTGACTGTCAATGAACATAATGTGAGTTACCAAACCACAGAAGAAAAAACAGGTTCAGTCTATACAATTCCGAAAACAGAAGTTTCTGACATTTATTTTGAAAGCAGGTCGAAAATAGATCTCAATTCTGGTAAGAAAAGCATGAATCAGAAGGGATCTACCGCCACCACTATCAGTACAGATGAGCCTGAAGAAAGTCGTTTTTCCGTAGGTTTTTCAGGAATCTATCCCACCGGAACATTTCCATCCACAGCTCTCACCAATATGGGAACTGCATCATGGCTAAAAAGTCAGGGGCATGAAGTAAAAAGCTATGGAATTGGCATGAATCTGCAAGAAAAGATCACAGAACATTTTAGCATTTACCTTAACATGGCTGTTTACAATTATAATATTTTTCTGGCAAAAGCTGGTTCTGATGTTCAATCTGCCTGGACCGTAGAAGAAGGAGCTACCCACTGGGATGAACCAGGTGCTCCTCAGATTTTGTATGTTCATAATCTTCCTACCGATGTCCATTTTGACATGCAGGCCTCCGGTGTAAAACTTGGGATAAAATATATTTTGGGAACTAAGAAAATCCGACCCTGGGCAGGTATTGATTACGGATATTATATGTGGACTGCCAATTACACAAACGGTGACAAATCCAAAACCTACGGCAAAGACAATGGCACGGCAACAGGTCCAACAGTCGGAGTTGGCATCGATTTCAAAGTTACACCAGGAATCACACTTACTCCGTTTTGGAGTGGAATGGCCATTATTGCAAGATATAAAATCGACGGTTTATTTTACCCCCAGTGGAATTATGACTCATACACAGGAGAGCCAATTATGGGAACATCTCGATTTGGGTTAACCCTTTATTTTTCAACAATCAAAAAACACAAAAATCGTTAAACCTTTACAAAGACAAAATGATTAAAACTGACAATAAAGAACATTAAGGTTATCGGAAAATCGGTAAAAATTGAAATAACGGGTATTGTCTAATTCTTTCTTAGAAAAACAGTAAAATAAAAAATGAAAATCAAAAGCCGCGGTTAAAACCGCGGCTTTTGATTTTCCAGCATCGTTCCAAAAATCTTAAGAACAGTTCTCTACCTCAGCAATAACTTTTGGGTGTATTTCTTATCCTTAACGTTAATTTCCAGCAAATACATCCCACGTGGAAGATATCTTATATTCAACGAAGTAGATGTCGTTACTTGAGCATCTAAAACGGGCTCGCCTGAAAGGGAGAAAAATCGCACTGTAGCGGTTCCTGTAATATTACTAAATTGTACCTTGTCATATGCTGGGTTGGGAAAAGCCTGTGGCAGGTCCTGGCTGTCGGATTCGGATATTCCACTGGAAGAAGGTTTCAGCACAACATTTTCCACAATCAATCTCTCATCCTGAACCTGAACATTCCTCAGGGTTTTACTCACATATCCTGGTGCTGAAAAAGTAATATCATATGTCCCTGCTTTTATAGGTCGGAAGTAAGCGCCTGTAAGGGAATCGGAATAAACATCGGAATTATTGGCATCGTGGTTGTCAATAAAAACATCCGCTTTGAGCGGCATGCCTGAAACGCTGTCAGTAACTACGCCCCGAATGCCATCCAGTGCCTGGTGCATGTAATTTAAGAAAGAGCGATAATCATAATTCCAATATGATAATAAGGTTGATGGAGTGGGCATTTTTGTCTCTGATAATTCCAGCGTAAACTCCCGGTCGTGCATAAAATAATTCATATAATCCTGCCTTCCACCTGTCACCTGATACCATGCAAACCCATCTGTAATACCATCATTTTCATCAGTAAAATAACCTGCCGGGCTATAAGCGTGAATTGTATCAGCGAACTGTCTGCAAACATATTGCCACCAGGCATCATCTGCAGTCAGAAAGGACCATGTATCCCAAGGGTAATTGGCAACTTCGTTGCCGGTATGCATATTACAAGACATAACAAAATGATGCTCGCCTGCAAAGTTCATAAAAGCCTGTGTTTCCGGTTGCCATTTATTGCCATCGGGATGTTGCCCTGCCTGAGGGTCTGGGTAGTTTCGGTTCAGATCAACGCTATTGGCATTAAATCGTGTGGCATAATAAACTGAAGTATCACCGCCCGCATAAGTTCCATCCGGATTGGCCAACGGATTTATCCAGATATCCAGACTGTCCACAAGATTTGTAACCTGTGGTATCTTTCCATAATTACTTAACAAATAATCGATTAGATGCAGCATCAAAACATAACCAATAGTCTCATCTCCATGCATGGTAGAAGTATACATAAACTGGGGCTTGTAATGTGTGCTGTATTTGTTGCTTTCAATATGAATAAACAGAAGCTTTCTTCCATCTACTGTTGTCCCGATGTCCACCAGTTTGCAGAGTTGTGGATAGGAAGTCTGAAACTGGTTCATGAGGTTCAAATATTGGTTGTAACTGGGATAATAATCCCAGGCTGTTGTTGCCTTCAAATATGCTGGTTTCAGTTTTTCCGGATTCAGCATCATAGATGGAGGTTGGAGTAACTGATAGTTTATCTTTAGGTTCAGGAAGCGTGAAAACCCTTTTGCATTAGCATAGGCATAGACATAATCTTTATCAACCCGATCTATGGAAATAAAAGTAGCCAGACTCTTCAAGAGTCCGGGATTAATTTTCACAATAGAATCAGAAATACGAAAGTAAACCTCGCCCCTGTTTTTCAGGAGCATATCATACTGATGATTGCTGATCACTGTCTGCGCCTCCAGCATAAAATTTCCTGAAAGGAAAATAATAACCCATGCCAGTATCAGGCGCTTCATAGCAATGCATATAGTGTCAAATGTTTTATTCCGAAGGATATTTATACTCGGCAACCAGCGCACTCAAAGCAAGATTTACCGATTTATTCGCTTTCACGAGCGGGAGTCTCAGATTATTTTTCAGTAATCCCATGGCCTCCAGAGCAACCTTCACTCCGGCAGGATTACCATCTGCAAACATCTGGTGGATAATGGGAGTCAGGGAGTAATGAATTTTAAGAGCCTTTTCATAATCTCCTGATTTAATATATCTTACCATATCAGAAAAAGGTCTGGGATATGCATTAGCAACCACCGATATCACGCCAGTGGCACCCAATGTCATCATGGGGAAAGTGATAGCATCATCACCTGAAAACACTTTAAAATCCTCAGGTTTGTCACGAAGAATATCCATAATCTGGGTAAAATTACCAGAGGCTTCTTTAATGGCAATAATATTATCAAATTCCTGTGCCAGGCTTAACGTAGTTTCCGCTGAAATATTTGAAGCTGTGCGACTTGGTACGTTATACAAAATAATGGGGATCGGACTGCTGGCAGCAATGGCTTTAAAATGTCCGTAAAGTCCACGCTGATTTGGCTTGTTATAATAAGGAGCCACGGAAAGAATGGCATCTATTCCATCAAAATTAGTCTTCTTTATCTTGCTGACAATAGCTTGTGTACTGTTTCCACCCATTCCCATTACAACAGGAACACGTCCATTCACAGTTTCCATAACTACATCCATCACGGCAATCTTCTCGTCTTCAGTCATTGTAGCAGCTTCACTGGTTGTCCCAAGCGCAACAATAAAATCCACGCCCCCTTCTATAATGAAATCAACAAGTTTTTCCAGACTACCGAAATCTATGGTTCCATAATTATGAAAAGGGGTCACAATGGCTACCCCGGTCCCGTCCAGTTTTGTATTGTATTTCATAAGTTTATGTTGATGTTTAGTTGTGAAAAATAGTGTTTTACCTGTTCATAAAATATGCCAAATTCCAACTTCTCGCCCGGCTTTCCAAGAACCATATCAAAATACGGCTCAGCTTCAGGGAAATTAGGCCCTACCTTTATTTTTGCCTTTATATCTTTTATTAAACGTTTGCTTTTTTCCCGGTCTTCTTTTGCAAAGCTTATCAGCATATCAAACTCATGAGTTCCCAACCACTCTTTGAGAGCAGCACCCTTCTGTCTGAACAGCTTAAAATCTTTTTTTCCTACCAAAAAAAGAGAACCGTTTCCAGGGACAGGTTCCGGCAACTTCCCAAAGTAATACACCACAACTTCAACCTCCTTAATCTCGCCTTTTGCAACAGAAACAAATGACAAAATCCTCTGGTAATCGTCCTTGCTCTCCGCTTCAAAAAATAAACAAAGTCTTGAAATCTGTCTATAGGCTCCAATTTGCACCTCTTCAATATTTTGATTCGACACAGAGGTAGCGCTACTCTTTACACTCATCTTCTTGTTAAGCGGGTTTATTTTTAAATTCCTGTTCTCCTAATCGAAATGTAAAACTAACAAAGTTTTCAATAGCTACTAAAAATAAAATACCTTTGGCTGAAAAAATCAGAATAAAGTAGGCTTTTTCATGAAAGTAACGTTTTTAGGGACAGGAACTTCACAAGGAATCCCGGTAGTAGGTTGTAAGTGTGAAGTTTGTACAAAAGGAGCTAAAAAGGATAACCGACTCCGTACTTCAGTGATGATTACCCAGAACAATACACAAATCAATATAGATGCTGGTCCCGATTTCAGATATCAAATGCTACGCGCTCATGTCGACAAACTGGACGCCATCATCATAACTCACTGTCACAAAGATCATATTGCCGGGCTGGATGACATTCGCTCTTTTAATTATCTCTATAAAAAAGCCATGGACATTTATGCCATGCCTCGCGATCAGGAAGCCATTAAAAGGGAATTTTCTTATGCCTTTGATGAAATGCCCTATCCCGGCGTTCCTGATATGAATTTAATTGATATGTCTGAGGAACCTTTTACAATAGGTGATCTTGAAATTATTCCCCTCCCTGTGATGCATGCCAAGATGAAAGTAATGGGTTTCCGTATTGGTGATTTTTCCTATGTGACCGACGCCAACTATATTCCCGAAGAGACAATGAATAAAATGACCGGCAGCAAAGTAGTTGTCATTAATGCTTTACGTAAAAAACACCATGCTTCACACTTTAATCTGGAAGAAGCACTGGAAGTATTGAAAAAACTTCATCCTGAAAAAGGATATATCACCCACATCAGTCACATGATGGGATTACAAGCAGATGTAGAAAAGGATTTGCCTTCCTTTGTGGAGCTTGCTTACGACGGACTTGAACTGGAATTGTAGAAAGGCTCAATGTCTTGGGACAGAAAGCACCACAATTTCCGTACGCCTGTTTTTAGCCCTGCCTTCAGTTGTAGTATTATCAGCTACCGGCAGGGTATTTCCGTATCCCTTGCAAGTAAGTCTTGATGAGGAAATGCCTCTCATTACAAGATAATCATACACAGCTTTGGCCCTGTCAAGCGACAATTTCAGATTGTAAGCTGCTGTTCCCACATTGTCTGTAAACCCGGATATCTGAACATGTATACCATCGTTCTGCTTCAGGAACAACACAAGCCTGTTCAGCTCTGGAAAGGCAGCAGAACTCAACTCCGATTCATCAAACTTAAAGTAGATGTTCTCCAGCCGGATGCGATTTCCGGCAGCAACAGCCTGCAACATGATGTTTTCATGAATTTTCTTTGCCGTTGTATCATTGACCAGGTCAAAATTATCTGAATAAAACAGATAGCCTTTTCTGTAAACATGTAATGCAAAATTCTCTTTAAGCGGGAGTGCCATCATAAACTTACCATTTACGTCGGATATCAGAGAATCTACTACCCTTCCTCCCGGTAAGGTACTTAGAACTGCTGTTGCCCTCAATGGAAGATGAGTAGCACTATCCAGAACGTCTGCTGTCAGGATATCAACTTTTCCGGGTTTGATTCCTTTGCCCGGAGCAAATTCAAAAATATCGTAACCTTTATCCGGATATCGGTCTGATGAAATCCATGCATATTTTCCATTCGGAGCAACGAAAATATTAATCTCGTTATGTTTAGTATTGACAGGATATCCAAGATTTTTTGCTTTTGACCAGGTACCGTCCGATTTTCTATGGGAAACAAAAAGATCGTAGCCCCCCAAACCTGGCCATCCGTCAGAAGCAAAATAAAGCGTTTTCCCATCTGCATGCAGGAATGGCGCTACTTCATTTCCTGTCGTATTGATACTGTCACCCAGGTTCTTGGGCTCCCCCCATAATCCGTCCTTTTGCATTTTCGAAACCCACAGATCAGAGCCCCCTTTTCCTCCGGCCCTTCTGGAGGCAAAATAAAGATAACGTCCATCCGATGATACCACTGCTTGTGAATCCCAGGCACTGGTATTAACAGCCTGATTCAGGTGAACTGGGGTCGACCAGAAAGCACCATCATGATGACTGACATAAATGTCACAACTACCGTTTCCACCGGGCCAGTAACATCCTGTAAAGTAAAGGGATCGACCATCCATCGAGAAACTTACGGCACCCATATTGGAATTATCCGGCCACGAAAACCCCATCTTCTCCGGTACTTCCCAATGATGATTTTTTCTTTCCGAAACGAAGACCCCTTCTGTGTAGACAGGTCGTTGCTGTGTTCCAATATTTTCCGTCTCTTTACGGGTAAATATCAGTCGGGTATTCTCTTCAGTCACAAAGTTCACATATTCAGAACCGAACGAATTAATCAGACTATCTAACGCATGGACTGGTTCTGGATCAGGATGAGATACAGCCCAGGCAGAAAAACGACAGCTTTCCAGCAGATGCTCCGCCTCCTGTCTTTGTTTTCCCATGGGATGTTCCAGGCTTAAAAAACGGCTTACAGAAAAAGCTCCATCAGCGTATTCCCCTTGTTGGTATTGCAATCGCGCCAGCAGGTACCAGGCCTTGGGGTACCTGGCAGAATCAATATTCAATGCCTTCTTGTAAGCTTTTTCTGCTTCCGGCAACTGCTTCATTTCAGTCTGCAAATCCCCAAGTAAAAGGTATGCATCCACAAAAGTTTTATCGCAGCCTATGCTTTTCAATAGGTATTTATTAGCTTCAGAAAGATTATTGGAACGATACTCTTGCAAAGCTTTATCAAACAATGCCTGCGCCCTTTTATCCGGAACAGGTAAAGTGTTCTGAGCCTGACTAAAAGACGTTAAAGTCAGGAAAAACAACAACCATATAGATATTTTGTACTTCAGCTTTAAACTGTTTTTGCAAAACTATGAAAAGATTATGCGCTTTATTGGGCAGGTTCCAAAAACTATAAGATTGTACATTTCTTTATCAATCCATAAAAAATCTCTAAGGAATCCTCATGTACTTGTGCGACTGTAAAGAAATACGCCACTGGGGATGGTCCATCACGTACTGGGTCAGCGTATCCATAATTCTTTCTGCAACACTCCATTCAGGCTGGAGGAACAGTTTGCATTCGGGAGAGACATAAACGGCATTCTTTTCAGCCCATTCCAAATCAGCTTTGGTCTGGATGATCACCTTCAGTTCCTGAGCACGGACATAAATATCTTTTCTTGGCGGCACATTTTTCTTAGGTGACAGGCAAATCCAGTCCCAAGCTCCTGTCAATGGGTAAGCACCGGAGGTCTCAAGCATGGTTGTAATTCCTTTTTCCTTCAGAGAAGCTGTAAAAATATCCAGTTGATACAGCGATGGCTCTCCTCCGGTCACTACTACCGTTTTGGCAGGGTGCTGCAATGCTCTTTCCACCACTTCTTCAACGGGAATTGGCGGGAAAAGGCTGGCATTCCAGGTTTCCTTGCTGTCGCACCAGGCACAGCCCACATCACATCCACCGAGGCGGATAAAATAAGCAGCTCTCCCCATATTGAATCCTTCACCCTGGAGTGTATAAAACTCTTCCATCACCGGCAGTTTTCTGCCTCCTTCCAACAACCCTGTTTCAGGAACTTTCATGGACACCTGATTTCTCAATTTTTAAAATTAACAACAATCTTTCCTGCAAGAAGTAAATTCTTCAGGGCAACCTGCCTATTCTTCATTAAAGGCTATTTATAAATTTCTTTCTTATGTGCCAGAAGTGTGTTCTTCAGAAGCATGGCAATGGTCATCGGGCCTACGCCACCCGGAACCGGGGTTATATAGGAAGCTTTTTTGGATACTTCATCATAATCCACATCCCCCACAATCCTGTAACCTTTTTCTTTAGTATCATCCGGCAAACGGTGGATGCCCACATCAATCACTACCACACCCTCTTTTACCATGCCGGCTTTCACAAACTGTGGTACCCCGATGGCGCAAATCAGCACATCTGCCGATTGGGTGATTTCTTCCAGGTTCTGAGTGCGACTGTGGCAAACAGTCACTGTGGCGTTGGCGTGAGGACCTTTCTGAGAAAGCAGGATGCTGATAGGTCTGCCCACAATGTTGGAGCGTCCGAGCACCACCACATGCTTTCCTTCAAGCTCAACTCCATAATTTTTCAGCAGTTCTACAATACCGAAAGGTGTTGCGGAAAGGTAAGCAGGTTTTCCAAGCACCATATTTCCCACGTTGATGGGTGTAAATCCGTCCACATCCTTGGCGGGATTGATGGCGTTGATCACCTTTTCTTCTGAAATATGCTTGGGAAGCGGCAACTGCACGATAAATCCATCCACCTCGTCATCGTTGTTGAGGTAATTGACAACCTCCAGCAGTTCTTTTTCAGTAGTATTTTCGGGGAGCCTGTAAATCGAAGAGACTATTCCCACGGCATGGGCTGCCTTTTCTTTTCCGTTTACATAGGTTTGACTGGCAGGATCATCTCCCACTAAAACTGCAGCGAGATGAGGCGCTTTATCGTGATGGTCAATCAGATGAGCAACTTCTTCTTTAATTTCTTCCTTAATCTTAGCAGACACCAAACGGCCGTCAATGATAATGGTTTCGTTTTTCTTTGCCATAGGATGATACTTGTTTTATTTAAACTTTGATTTAATTATGCAGACAAACCGTTGAGCCAGTTTTTCACTAAGAATTATCTTCTGCCCCCCATCATGTTCATCATAGCCTTTCCCCTGCCTGATGTCATCAGTTTCATCATTTTACTGGTTTCGCCGAACTGCTTGATCAGGCGGTTGACTTCCTGAATAGTAGTCCCGCTTCCGTCCGCTATTCTTTTTCGCCTTGAACCATTCAGAATCTTAGGATTGGCGCGCTCATCCGGTGTCATAGAGTGAATGATGGCTTCGATGCCTTTGAAAGCATCATCATCGATATCCAAATCCCTGACAGCTTTACTCATACCCGGAATCATCCCCATCAAATCCTTGACATTACCCATCTTCTTGATTTGCTGAATTTGTTTCAGAAAATCATCGTAATTGAACTGGTCCTTGGCAATTTTCTTTTGCAGCCTTCGTGCTTCTTCTTCATCATACTGTTCCTGTGCCTTCTCCACCAGAGTCACAATGTCACCCATGCCCAGGATACGGTCGGCCATACGGGCGGGGTGGAACAAATCGAGAGCATCCATCTTTTCGCCGATACCGACAAATTTGATAGGTTTTTCGACCACTGAGCGGATAGTCAAAGCAGCACCGCCACGGGTATCACCATCAAGTTTGGTAAGCACCACACCATCGAAACCCAGCTGGTCATTAAAGCTTTTGGCAGTATTTACGGCATCCTGACCAGTCATGGCATCCACAACAAACAAAGTCTCCTGCGGACTGATGGCCTTTTTCACAGCTGCAATTTCTTTCATCATGGCTTCATCGACAGCCAAACGACCAGCAGTATCGACAATCACCACATTTTTATCATTGTTTCTTGCGTGCTTGACAGCATTTTTAGCAATTTCGACTGGATTTATATTACCTTCTTCGGTGTAAACCTCACAACCTACCTGGCCACCCAACACTTTCAACTGGTCGATTGCAGCGGGACGGTATACGTCACCAGCTACCAAAAGCACCTTTCTTCCTTTTTTGCTTTTCAGATAACTCGCAAGCTTGGCAGAGAATGTAGTTTTACCGGAACCTTGCAGACCTGCAATTAAGATGACGGCCGGACTTCCCTTGATATTTATGTCCTCCTGACTGCCACCCATCAACTCCGCCAGCTCATCGTGAACAATTTTCACCATGAGTTCGCCCGGTTTAACGGCGGTAAGCACATCCATTCCCAACGCTTTTTCTTTCACATCGTCTGTGAACTGCTTGGCAATCTTATAACTTACGTCGGCTTCGATCAACGCTTTCCGGATCTCTTTAACAGATTCCGCCACATTGATTTCTGTAATCCGTCCCTGACCTTTTAAAATCTTAAATGACCGGTCCAGCCGATCGCTCAATCCTTCAAACATAGTAACTGAATTTTAGGCTGCAAAATTAATAAAAAGAAGGTTTCGAAAAAGGGTAAAAGAGAGGCTGTAAAATTACACGGTGGAAAGGTAAAAAACAGCCTAAAAAACGTCTTTAATTTCAAAGTGTTGCCCATTCATTTCAAAACTGTCTCCTGACTTGGCGTTCTCCATTGCCTTAAAAACAGGGGCATGATAAGAAATGGCGTAATAGGAAATCCCTCCTGATTCAAACTTACCCATACCCGTGGAAACAAAGATATTTTGCTTGTCGGTGATGACTACTGCACCGAACTGCACGCTATCCAGAAGTTTGTCAGGCTGGATACGTTCCAGAGCAATCATCATGCTGGTTGTTTTTTTGTATTGCTCAGAGTAGAGTTCGTGCTGCCGCATCAGCTTGGTACGATACGGATCATATCGGTCCTTGGGAGCACCGTATTCGCTGGACAAACGCAGAGCTTCATTCATCTCAAACTCAAGTTGCAGCAATGTTTCATTGAGTTTGGCTTTACAATCTGCAAGAATTTGTTCCTTTAAAGCTGTCTTGTCCATGGTGCTTTTTCTGCAAAGTTAATACAACTATTGGGGAAATATTCTGGATTAAATCTAAACTTACAAATTGAAGCTATGTCAAATAGGGCAACCGTTAATAGTTTTTCTAAAACGAATTTTAATCCGTGTCCGTAAACATGTAAAATTCCAACAACTTCATCAATTAATCACACCTTGTCGATGCGTCCTTTTGTCAGATTTTTATATCCCTTTATCCCGCCATATGCTGCTCCCAAGCCCAGCAAGATAAATAAACCCCCACCTATCGGAGCACCTCCGCCACTTGTATTACCACTGTCTCCCGTACCGGAAGGCGGAGGAGGAGGTGTATCCGTTTGAGCGGATGCTTTATAAGGTGATGATGACATAAATAGAAATAAGGAAATTACCGAAATTATAACTCTCTTTTTCATAATATTTTTTGTTACTTTTTAAAACTTTTTACCGTTCTATTACAACTTTCTTTGCGATGCACCCACCTGCTTTTGTTTGCAATCGCACTATATACACCCCAGAGTTAAGGTTCAAACGCAATACTTGTTTTGAAGTTCCATCAAGCTGAGACTGATAAATCTTTTCTCCCATCAGGTTATTGATAACGACAGTCCCGTTTAATGGATTATTTGTGCGAGACTGAATATAAATATTGTTCCTATATGCATAAACCATGGTCTCCTTCTCCAAGGTTTTCTTTGGAATATCAGCAGTACCGTCGATGATTAATACAAACCTCGCACTATATCCTTGGTTGGCCTCAAAAGTATAATTCCCCTTTTCACTCAGATCCACTTTTGTTCCAACACTTAAATCTTTTAATACCAGATGCTTATTCTCAAATACTCCTGCTTGCTGTTGCAGGCTTATACTGTATGTCCCTTCAAATGGAATATACATACCCAACTTAACAGTATTTATAGAGTCTTCTTCAGGGTAAGAGTTAACATCCACTTTGACAGAATCAGAAGTATAGGAACATAGCTGAGGAATAGAAGTATCGAGACTAAACAGTTTCAGTGCATCATACCTGTCTCTTGCATCCTTGCTTCCTGCAATTACCCTAATTGTAGTTTGATCATAGTTACTATCCGAACTTAGTTGCAATATGATATCGTTATCAAAAGCTTCTGTTTGTTTCAATATGCTATTGTTTTGATGTACCTGCATGGAATGGGTGAAGTTGAAGCTGCCTGCTGCCAAAGCATCAACAAAAAAAGCTTGTCCTGGAGCCAAATAGGCCCCGGAAGTACTTCCGTCAACTACTTCATAACCTGCTCCGCCAGCTTTATCCGGATCATAAACATATGCAAAATTATCCGCAAAAACAGACAAATCTGCCTTATTCCAGTCAATTGCAGAAGTATATGGATTTCCGATCAGATTCCAGCCTTCCCATCGAACTCCTGAGGTATATTCCAGAGGAACTGTCACATCACCAACATTGAAGGGACCGTGAAACTCCATCGTATTTTTGCCATAGCCTGGAGCGTACGCCACGAGATACCCCTTCCCAGGAATAAACTCTTTCTCAAAGCTGTTGTTCACGGTGTTATCGGATGCGCGCACGTTAACCCAACAGCTGGTTTGTGACTGATCAAAAAAATAAAAATCAAAGTCTGTTGACAAGGTTGATGGACTTCCCATCCCATCGGGAACGAAATCGGAACCTACAATAGTATCACAACATGAAGCAGAAGAAATCATATGCCATCCATCGTCGTTATCCATATTCTGCTGACGGATGAATGTACCGTCACCGCTGACAGCGGTATCTACAATTAGTGATCCATCTCCTGAAGCACTGGAAGCAATAGTGAAGGTACCATTATTGATCAAACTGTCAGAAATAGTAAAACTTCCTCCTGCACTTACAGTGAAAGCAGCATTTTTGTCAACGACAATCTTGTGCGACTTGGCAAAGGTTCCGGAGTCAATTACTGGAAAGTTTGTTGCGCTCCTGTTAATGTAAATATCTTTAGTTAAATCTGGTAAAGCATCGTTGTACCAGTTGCTGGTAGTTTGCCAGTCGGAAGAAGTACTACCTACCCAGGAATAGGGTTCCTGCCATAACAAGAATGGATAACCATCGTTCACAGCATTGTTCATGCCCCAAACGGCAGTAAAATCCCAACTTACAGCGGTAAACGTGGACAGCGTTCGCATATGTGCGGTTGTCAGCCCTTGCGAGCCGGTTATATAATCGGCATCGCTACCACTGCCCCATCCGGCTTTCTGTCCTGTAGTTTCAGTATTCCAGAAGCTGTTGGTGAGGACGGCCTGCCCACCATTATCATAATTCCGTCCAACAAGCCCGCCGAAATAAGAGGTTCCAGAAACAAGGCCCGTGGCATAACAGTTTTGCACCATTCCTGAATAATTATCTCCTACAAGTCCTCCGACACCAGAGGTTCCAGAAACACTACCCGAGGCATAACAGTTTTGTTCTGTATCATAACTCTTTCCCACGAGGCCGCCAACAACAGAGCCTCCTTTAATAATGCCTATTGCATAGCTGTTTTGTACTGTTCCATAATTATTTCCTACGAGGCCACCAACAACAGAGCTCCCTGAAACACTACCTGTAGTATAACTACTTTGTACTGTTCCATAGTTATTTCCAACAAGACCACCGACCCAATAATGGCCTGCGACAATGTTCGCATGGGTTACCCCAATGTTTTTTATCATAGAACTGCTGCTCGTATAGCCAAAAAGCCCCACGTAATCAGTCGAATCACGGGAGATATACAAACTATCAATAGTATACCCCTGCCCGTTGTATGTGCCCGTAAAATGTATCGTTCCGTTTCCGATGGGGGAAAATCCCCCCTCTGAGCTCCAAGTTTTAGTATCTGCGGCATTGATGTTGGCCTTCTGAACAAAATAACTACCCCAGGAAAATGAATTCTGGCTTACCCAGTACAGATTGTTCAAAGTGGCTATCTGATAAGGGTCGGATGAGGTCCCCGAACCTGAAGGAGCAGAAGTAATGGGATATCCCTGCAAGGAAAGAAAAGGGTAGCCCCCATTGTCAGATTTGTTGATGCCCCAAATGTCAGCTGTCCCGTTAGCAGTTTCTCCCTGGAAATCCCAACCTACATCGGTGAATGTGGGTTCAGTTTGCATTTGTGCAGTTGTTAGTCCCCGTGAGCCGGTTATATAATTGGTGCTGCTATTGTTACCCCAACCAACAGTTTTCCCTGTGGTAGTAGTATTCCAAAAGCTATTACTGATAATGGCTGGACTGGACCAATTCATTCCAACAAGGCCACCGCCAGTGCCGTTGACTTTTCCTGTGGCATAACTATTATAAATTGAAGCTGTCCCGTTGCTACCATTATTTATACCCACGAGTCCGCCAGCATCAATGGAGACTGCCGAAACGCTACCCATAGCATAACAGTTTTGCACCATTCCTGAAGAATTATTTCCTACAAGTCCTCCAATCTCGCCGCCACCAGAAACGCTGCAAACAGCGAAACAATATTGTACCGCACCATTGTTTGTTCCTGCCAGCCCGCCTACACAATAGAAACCTGAGACATTACCCTTAGTGTAACAGTTTTTTACCGTACCATAGTTTTCTCCAACCAGACCGCCTGTATAATCAAAGCCTTTGATATTCCCATGGGTCAGCCCCACGTTTTCTATAATTGAGCCGGTGCCTGTATAACCAAAAAGCCCCATGTATTCAGTCGAACCCCGGGAGATATACAAACTGTCAATAGTATGACCCTGCCCGTCATAAGTCCCTGTAAAATTGGTTGTAGTATTTCCGATGGGATAAAAGCCATATCCGGAACCCTCTTTTTTGGTGTCTGCCGCATTGACGTCTGCTGTCTGGACAAAATAACTACCCCAGGAAGACATATTCTGGCTTACCCAGCACAGATTGTTTAAAGTGGCTATATGATAAGGATCGGAGGAAGTCCCGGAACCTGAAGGTGCAATAACAGCGACATATCCCTGCCAGGAAAGGAAAGGATAACCTCCATTGTCAAATCTGTTCATACCCCAAATGTCAGCCGTCCCGTTAGCTGTCTCCCCCTGGAAGTCCCAGCCATACTCGGTAAAAATGATTTGGTTCTGCATTTGTGCGACCAAAAGCCCATTGGAGTTAGTAATATAATTAGTACTGCTGCTACTGCCCCATCCTGCAGTCTGCCCAGTGGTAGAAGTATTCCAATAGCTGTTCTTTATAATGGCCTGACCACCGTCATCGTAGTTCCATCCAACAAGCCCACCCAGAGAAGTACTTCCCTTAATACTTCCGGAGGCATAACTATAAGAAATGGAAGCTATACCGAGAGTCCCCTTATTCCAACCCACGAGTCCGCCAACATCTAAAGTACCCGAAACGCTACTAGTACTATAACAATTTTCTACCGTCGCCTGATTTTCTCCTATAAGCCCACCAACATCGGAAGTACCCGAAACGGCAGAAGATGCATAGCAGCCTTGTATCGCACCCTGGTTTCCTCCCACGAGTCCGCCAACACAGGAGGTCCCCGAAATGCTTCCAGTAACGTAACAGTCCAGAACAGTGCCTGAATAGTTGTATCCCACAAGTCCTCCGACATATTCATAACCGATGATATTCACATGGGTTACCCCAAGGTTTTTTATAATTGAGTTCTTTGCCGTATATCCAAATAATCCAACGGAAATAGTCGAATTTT
The DNA here is from genome assembly GCA_014860665.1 of Bacteroidales bacterium. Lineage (GTDB taxonomy): Bacteria > Bacteroidota > Bacteroidia > Bacteroidales > F082 > Sulfidibacterium. The sequence goes on from JACZJI010000048.1 coordinate 65,932, forward strand.
GGAAAATGTACAAACTGTCAATGGTATGCCCCTGACCGTCATATGTACCGGTAAAGTTATTACCACCTATTCCAATGGGAGAAAATCCAGCTCCAGAATTCCAGCTTTTGGTATCTGCCGCATCAATGTTGGCCGTTTGGACAAAATGACTACCCCAGGAAGATGGATTCTGGCTTAACCAGCAGAGATCGTATAAAGTAGCTATCTTATAGGGATCAGAAGAAGTTCCGGAGCCTGAAGGTCTAACAACAGCAACATATCCCTGCCAGGAAAGGAAAGGATAACCTCCGTTGTTAGATTCGTTGACACCCCAAATGTCAGCTGTCCCATTATTGGTTTCTCCCTGAAAATCCCAGCCCGCATCGGTAAAATTGGATTCAGTCTGCATTTGTTTGATTGTAAGTCCATGAGAACCTGTCACATGATCGACATCACTACTACTGTCCCACCCGGCAATTTGCCCTGTCGTTTCAGTATTCCAGAAGCTGTCAGTAATGACTGCGTAGCCACCGTTATCAACATTCCATCCGACCAATCCGCCGACATAGTTATCTCCCGAAACACTTCCGGTGGCATAGCAATTGATGATTGAAGTACTAAGATAACTTGCGTAGTTATTTCCCACCAGACCGCCTACATAATAGCTTCCCGAATTCCCCAAAACGCTACCTGTAGCATAACTGTTTTTTACCGTACCAAAGTTTGTTCCCACCAGTCCGCCTACATAACTGCTTCCCACACTTCCTGAAATACTACTTGTAGCATAACTACTTTGGACAATACCAGCGTTATCTCCAACAAGTCCGCCGATACTGCTGCTTCCTGATACGCTACCACTGGCATAACAATTATATACCGTACCTAAGTTGTTTCCTACCAGTCCACCTGTCACGCCCTGACCACTAATAATACCTGTTGCGTAGCAGTTCTGTACCCTACCATCGTTATATCCCACCAGTCCGCCTACATTGTTATGGCCGAAAACCATATCCACATGAGTTACTCCAACATTTTTTATTGTCGCGCTACTCCCAGCGTAGCCAAACAGACCCAGGTAATTATTACGGGAGATATACAAACTGTCAACAATATGCCCTTGACCATCGTACGTACCGTTAAAATGGGTCGAGTAATTTCCGATGACATAAAATCCAATCCCTGAATTCCAGTTTTTGGTATCTGCCGCATTAATGTCTGCTGTCTGGACAAAATAACTACGCCAGGAAGATGAATTCTGGCTTACCCAGTAAAGATTGCTTAATGTAGCTATCTGATAAGGATCGCTTTGAGTGCCGCTCCCGGCAGGCATTGTCGCTGTCTGAGCATAAATGGCTTGAACACCAGTGAACAGAAAAAAGGAAAGGAAAAGAATGCGTATAAATTTCTTCATAGAATCGATTTCTTGGTTAATAATTGTTTATTCCTACCCTTTACATAATAAAGTCTTATCAGGTTAATACGGATCTACCTGATAGGGGGAATTATGTTCTGAAAGAATAGAAGAATAAGCTCGTGTTCATCGTGCGAACCACTCCGGCGGCGCCAAACTACTATTACAAAATTGGATTAGCTGATTTCTAATCAAAAGATTAAATGGACAATGCATTCCGGGTTATATTGATTTATATAGGAAATTAAATGTAAAAAAAAAAAAACGGCAGAAAGCATTAC
>JACZJI010000049.1 GCA_014860665.1 Bacteroidales bacterium
GATTAAATAAGATTATAATTCTATGAGCAAAATAGTCGAAAAGGTGTTTTTTTCTGAAAATGTCGCTAAGTTTGTTTTGGAAGCTCCAGATATAGCCCGGTCAAGAAAAGCCGGGCATTTTGTAATTATAAGGCTGGATGAAAACGGCGAACGTATTCCATTAACGATAGCTGACGGTGACTTGAAAAAAGGAACTATAACCCTTGTAGTTCAAAAAGTTGGTGTGACCTCTGCCCGTTTACTGGATATGAATCCGGGAGATGAAATCCTGGATGTGGTAGGGCCTCTGGGGCACGCTACTCATATTGAAAATTATGGTACTGTGCTTTGTGCAGGTGGTGGAGTTGGTGTTGCTCCACTCATGCCTATTGTTAAGGCATTGAAAGCTGCAGGAAACCGGATTATCACAGTTTTGGCAGGACGAACCAAGGAGCTCATTATTCTGGAAGATGAAATGAGAAAATACTCTGATGAGTTGATAATAATGACCGATGATGGTTCTCATGGGAAAAAAGGTTTGGTTACTGCCGGAATGGAAGAAATGATACAAAAAGAGAAGATTCATAAGGCTGTGGTTATAGGTCCTGCTATTATGATGAAATTCGGAAGTCTTACCACCAAAAAATATAACATTCCTACTGAAGTCAGTTTGAATACTATTATGGTTGATGGGACGGGGATGTGTGGTGCCTGTCGGGTTTCCATTGGAGGGAAAACAAAATTTGTTTGTGTCGATGGACCAGAATTCGACGCTTTCCAGGTAAACTGGGACGAGATGCTTTTACGGATGGGTGCATACAAAGTTGAGGAGAGAGAAGCCTACGAAAAATATTTATCAACCCTTGAAACAGAAAGAGCCTAATGGAAAATATTGCAGAATATATCAAAGAAGGTAGACAAGAGGAGTGGAGGGTAGAGTTGCGTAAAGCCATGAAGGCAAAGGAGCGCACAAGTATTGAAAGAGTTCATATGATTGAACAGGACCCCCACATTAGAAATAAAAATATTTTGGAAGTCAACCAGGGAATTACTGAAGAAATGGCCATTGTAGAATCCCACCGTTGCCTTGACTGTGTGGAACCTACATGTACAATTGGTTGCCCTGTAGGAATTGACATTCCAAAGTTTATTAAGAAAATTGAAGCTCGCGACTTTTTAGGTGCTGCTGCTGCACTTAAGGAAACAAATACTTTACCTGCTGTTTGCGGTCGCGTTTGTCCTCAGGAAAAACAATGCGAATTAAATTGTTTTTATACACAGAAGTTAGACAAGCCTCCTATAGCTATTGGGCATTTGGAGCGTTTTGCTGCTGATTATGAAAGAAACAGCGGTAAAATGAATATTCCTAAAGTGGCAACTCCCAACGGGGTAAAAATTGCCATTGTGGGTTCTGGCCCGGCAGGGTTGGCTGCTGCCGGTGATCTGGCAAAATTGGGTTACGATGTTACGGTTTTTGAGGCTCTTCATGAAATCGGTGGTGTGCTGAAATATGGAATTCCTGAATTCCGTTTGCCCAACGAAATTGTGGATGTGGAAATTGAAAACATGCGCAAGATGGGTGTTAAATTCCGTACCGATTTTATCGTAGGAAAAACCGCATCTTTCGAGGATCTCAGAGAGCAGGGATTTGAAGCATTCTTTGTCGGTAGTGGGGCCGGATTACCTAATTTTATGAATATTCCTGGTGAAAATTACAACGGTATTTATTCTTCAAATGAGTATCTTACCCGGGTCAATTTAATGAAAGCAGCCAACAACGGTTACGATACTCCTGTATTAATTGGTAAGAAAGTTGCTGTTATAGGCGGTGGAAATACAGCTATGGATTCTGTCCGTACTTCCAAACGTCTGGGTGCCGAGCGTTCCATAATCATTTATCGTCGTTCTATAGAGGAAATGCCTGCCCGTGTTGAGGAGGTTCATCATGCACAGCAAGAGGATATTGAATTCTTAAATTTACACAATCCTGTTGAGTATTTTTCTGATGAGCGCGGCAGGGTAAACAAAATGAGACTTCAGAAAATGACACTGGGAGACCCTGATGCATCGGGAAGAAGAAGACCAGTACCCTTAGAAGGGGCTGAATTTGATGTAGATGTTGATTTGGTAATTGTTGCTGTAGGCGTATCCCCGAACCCGATTGTTCCCAGTAGCCTTAAAGATTTGAAAATGACGGACTGGGGAACTATTGTCGTAAATAAAGAAACCATGCAAAGTTCAATTTCTGACATATTTGCCGGTGGCGACATTGTTCGTGGCGGTGCTACTGTGATTCTGGCTATGGGCGACGGACGCCGTGCTGCTGCCGGTATTCATAAGTATGTTGCTGAAAAAGTCACTGTCAAATAATGGCATCCTGAGATGTTTTTATCTCTATGCAAATTTTGCTTTAATATTTAAATTTGAAAAACCATTAAAAAACACATCATGGCAGACCTAAGTACAAAATATCTTGGATTAACGCTGAGGAACCCAATCATTGCAGGAAGTTCAGGTATGACAAATTCACTTAAAGAAATTGTAGAGCTGGAAAAGAGTGGAGTAGGAGCAGTGGTTCTCAAATCCATTTTTGAAGAACAAATACTTCTCGAAGCCGATTACCGGATTAGACAGGCTCAGACCGATGAAATGACCTATGCCGATTTTTCTGAAACTCTTGATTATATTGATCTTCATATCAAAGAAAAGGAATTAAGTGGTTATTTAAATCTGATTCATAGTGCAAAGAATAATGTTGATATACCGATAATTGCCAGTATCAACGCTGTTACAACCCATGAATGGACTTCTTTTGCGAGGACCATTGAAGAAGCAGGTGCCGATGCATTGGAACTGAATATTTTTGTAATGCCTTTTAGTCTTGAAAAGGAATGTGCTGACAATGAAAAGGCATACTATGAAATATTGAAAAAAGTTAAATCTCAGGTTAAGATCCCGGTTTCGGTAAAGATCAGCCCTTTCTTTTCAAATCTTGGAAAGGTTATCAAAAATCTTGAAAAATTTGGTGCTGATGGAGTTGTTCTCTTCAATCGTTTTTCGAATCCAGATATTGACATCGAAAATCTGAAAGTGACTCATGCTGATATTTTAAGTCATTCATCAGATGTTGCAAACACATTGCGTTGGATTGCCATTATGGCCAAACGCGTAAAAATGAGTTTGGGAGCTTCTACCGGTGTTCATGATGGCGCTACTGTTATTAAGCAACTTTTGGCAGGTGCTGATATTGTGCAGGTTGTTTCTGCTTTGTATGAATATGGCCCATCATATGTGCTGGAAATGACCAAATTTCTTAATGACTGGATGGAAAGAAAAGGCTTCAATTATGTGGATCAGTTCCGCGGTAAATTGAGCCAGCAGACAAGTGAAAATCCAGATGTTTATGAAAGGATGCAGTTCATGAAATATTTTGGTGACATCAAATAAAATAAATTCCAATAAATAAAAAAGGCAGTCTCAAAGGGCTGCCTTTTTTATGTCGTTCAATTTGTTTTCTAAAAGATTTAGGGAGAAGTAATTTTCCCAAGAAAATATTATTCCTTTTTATTGATTACCGGATCGAAATTGCTTAACTTTGTTGTTAGTAGGTTGGAATTCAGAGGAGCCGATAGGAAATTACAGATATTTTAAGTCTTAACAATTACGGCTATGAAAACCAAAATTATTTCATTCAGAGGACTTTCCTTTTTTGTGATGGTATTACTTTTTACGTTTAGTACTTTTCCTCTCTGGGCGCAAAATACAGGTGCAGAATTAAAATTCAAAAGCATTTATGGTGAAGTGTACAATAAGCAGGATAATCATCCTGTCGTTTTTGCTTCAGTGTTTTTAAAGGGGACCAATATAGGAACGGTTACAAACCTTGAAGGTAAATTTCTAATAAAAGTTCCTGCGAGCTCCATAAATGATACTTTGGGAATCAGCAGTTTAGGATATAAGACTCTTTATGTGAAACTAGATCAGTTGACGTCTAAACTGAATCGTCTGAAGCTCGAACCTGCAATAGTTCCTCTTGATGAGGTTGTTGTTCGCCACATGGATCCTCGGGCACTAATTAATGCAGCTCTTTGGAATATCTCAAAAAATTATTCTGATGTTCCGGTTATGATGTCGGCCTTTTATCGTGAATCCATTAAAAAGAATCGTAATTACGTTTCTGTGGGAGAAGCGGTGCTAAATGTCTATAAGTCTTCTTATTCGCATTTTATTGATAATGATAGAGTATCTATCTATAAGGGTAGAAAAAGTCAGGCTGTAAGACATATGGATACCCTGCTTGTAAAATTCCTTGGGGGACCACTTGTGGTTTCTTTTCTTGATTTGGTTAAAAATCCTGGAGACATTCTATCAAGGGAAATGTTAGATTGTTATAATTTTCATGTAGCCGGAGTGCTTATGATGGATGGACATGAAACTTATGAAATACAATTCGATCAGGCTGATACTGTCTCTTATCCATTATATAAGGGGAGTATTTTTCTGGATGCTAAAACATTGGCATTTACGGCCATAAAGTTCGAAATAAGTCCTAAACAGATGCAAAGAGCGACCGCTTATCTTGTTAGAAAGAAACCTGCCGGACTCAAAGCGGAGTTGATAGGTACCCATTATTTTGTGAAATACAGGAAAATTGGCGACAAGTGGTTTTTGAATTATGTCAGGATGGAAAATGAGTTTAGGTTTAAATGGGAAAAAAGATTGTTCCATTCTAATTATACGTTCCTTTCTGAAGCAGCCATTACCAGTATCAGTCATAAAAACGTAGAAAAGCAAAGGCTAAAATTTAGCCTGAAATCGACAGAAGCTTTTTCTGATAAAGTAAGCGATTTTCAGGATCCCGAATTCTGGGGAGCCTCTAACATTATTGAACCTGAATCATCCATTCAGAGCGCCATCAAAAAAATCAGTCGCAAACTGGATCGCTGGAACAACAATTAACGGGAGTGAACCAAATAGGTCGTATCGTTGTTGGGATTTTTAACATAGGCCCCTTGATACCCTGGTTTTGAAATGCTTACATACAAATCGGGACGGGTTCCTGTGCTACTATAGGGCTGTGATCGAACATAATAAGAGCCTTTTGCATCGGTTTGTGTACTCATAAAAGCAGCGTCAGAGGAAGGACTGTTTAAGTAAGCAATAACGTTTGCCCCTTGTATGGGAAGCTTCGTACTTTTATCATAAACATATCCAGTCCCTGAGATGGTTTTTTGACAGCCGCTCATGAAAAACCAAAGAGACAGAACCGCAAAAAATGAGATTCTTATTATTTGCTTCATATAGACAAAGATAAATATTGTAGCTTTCAGGTTAAGCAATCCCTGACTTTTATTTTGCACTCTTTTTGCTATCTTGCAACCGATTTTTAGATGAGGAATTTACTTTCTCTATTGGATTTATTTTCATTGAAAATCAGTATGTTGTATGTTAAATTTTTAAAATAAAGTAAGGTCAATGAAGCCGACATTATTAGTTTTAGCAGCCGGACTCGGCAGTCGTTATGGTGGAGTAAAGCAGATGGATCCTATCGGTCCTTCTGGAGAAAATATTATTGATTATTCTGTTTTTGATGCTATTAGGGCTGGATTTGGTAAGGTTGTGTTTGTGATCAATTCCAAAATTGAAAAGGACTTTAAAGAAGTTTATGAAGCTCGTTTGTCGGGTAAAATAGAAACGGAATATGTTATACAAGAGATTAGCAATGTTCCTGCAGGACTTACGTTTAGTCCGGAAAGGGTAAAACCTTGGGGAACCGGACATGCTGTTTTGGTCGCTAAAGATATAGTACATGAAACATTTGCAGTAATTAACGCTGATGATTTTTACGGAAAAAATGCGTTTGAGATTATGGGACGTTATCTTTCTGGTCTTACAGTAAGTGAAACAAATTACGCCATGGTGGGTTATGAGTTGAAAAATACTTTGTCTGAGAACGGAAGTGTATCGCGTGGAATTTGCAACACAATTGATCACATGCTTACTGGAGTTGTGGAGCGAACAAGTATTATTCGTGAAGGAAATAAAGTCATTTTTGAAGAAGGTGGTAAAAAATTCCCGTTAGATGAAAATGAACTGGTCTCAATGAATATGTGGGGCTTCACTCCAAAATATTTTGAACAATCTGAAAGCTATTTTACAACTTTTATTAAAGAAAATTCTAACAACCTTAAAGCAGAATTTTATATTCCATTTGTTATTAATCAATTAATCAATAAAGAAGAGGCATCTGTTAAGGTATTGGAAAGTCATGATAAATGGTTTGGAGTAACTTATCAGGAAGATAAGAAACAAACTGTTCAGCGAGTGAAAGAAATGATTGAAGAAGGTCATTATCCGGAATCACTTTGGAAATAGATTTTTTTGGTCGGCAGGATTACAGACTCTTTTTTTGAGCCATTAAAATTTACTAATATTCAAAATTTTATAAAATGACCCAGGAAATTCAGCAAAACCTTAAAACTGTACTTCAAGATATCCCTTCCGGTGTCACGTTAGTTGCTGTGTCTAAAACAAAACCGGTTGAGTTATTACAGCAGGCTTATGAAGCTGGACAAAGAGATTTTGGGGAGAATAAGGCTCAGGAAATGGCTGTAAAATATCAGGAACTCCCTCATGATATTTGTTGGCACTTTATTGGCCATTTACAGACAAACAAGGTAAAATATATTGCTCCTTTTGTGTCTTTAATCCACGCCGTTGACAGTTTAAAAGTGCTTCATGAAATTAATAAGCAGGCAATAATAAATGATAGAGCGATTGACTGTTTACTTGAATTTCACATTGCTGAAGAAGAGTCAAAATTTGGCCTTTCAAGAGAAACTGCTTCCGAGATCTTGAGTTCGGTAGAATTCAAAGAAATGAAAAATGTAAGAATTTGTGGCGTAATGGGGATGGCAACTTATACATCAGATGAGGAAAAGATTCGAAAGGAGTTTCGCTCCCTAAAAGAACATTTTGACTTTCTGAAAAAAGGATTTTTCTTAAATAATTCAGACTTTAAGGAGGTTAGCATGGGAATGTCTGGCGATTATTTATATGCCATCGAAGAGGGATCTACTATTGTTAGGGTGGGATCGAAAATTTTTGGTTTGAGAGGATAGAACTTTATTCTAAAATGATAATCTCATATTTAGTTTAAAAAAATGACCTTTTGTTTCAATTGAGACAATTTTGCGAAAGGAATGTTCTAATAAAACGTGATCACCTTGCTACTGATCCACCTTTTCTTTTGGAACTCCAGGTAAGGTGAAATAAAAGAGACTTCCTTCGCCTATCTTACTTTCTAATCCTACAGTTCCACCTAATTTTTCTACAATTCGTCGCACAATGGAAAGGCCCAGTCCATAACCTTTGATTGCAACTTGATCGAGCCTTTCAAAATTGTTAAACAACAATTTCTGATTTTGTAAAGAAATTCCTGGACCAAAGTCACGGACCCAAAAACGTACTGTCTCAGGCTCTCCATTATTGGATTCTATGGTTTCTGCACCAACTTCTACACGGGGGGGCTTACCTCCATATTTAATCGCATTACTCAGGTAATTAACCCACACTTCTTCCAACCATGGAGCATAACCTAAACAGCTGGGCCATTTATCAGGTTTTAAAATAATGGCTTTTCCGGCTTCAATCAACAAGGGAAAATGTTTAATGGATTCGCCAAAGACCTTTCCCATGTCAATAACTGAAGTTTTAATTTCTGATTTTCTCAGGCTCGCGAAAAGAAGTAAGCTGTTAATAATTTGTTTTGTTTTTTCGCCGCTTTCTATAATGATGGAAAGATAGCTTTTTGCCTCTTCTTTGGCAAGGACATCAAAATCTGTAAGTAGAAGATCTGCAAAACCAATAATTGTTCCAAGGGGATTTCTCAAGTCATGCGCAACAGTATGTGAAAATGCGTCTAACTCTTTATTGCGCTCCTCCAGTTGCGTTGTATATTTCCTGAATTTTTCTTCTGTGTCTTTTTGCTCGGTAATGTCAACTATTACGCCTCTTATACCAACAATTTCATCGTTGTGCCGAATCGGGCTTGGGTATATTGATATAGGGAAAGTACTCCCATCTTTTCTAAGTGCCGTAAATTCTCTGTTTGTTACAGATTCTTCTTTGTATATTTTTTCGATGCAGCTTTTAAGTCTTGAGCGATCTTCAAGTATTACAGAATTTAAGAAATCAAAATTATCATCCAGTTCATTTTCTGTGTAACCAAACAATAATGAAGCTTGGCTGTTGCAAAAAGTAAGGCGTAAGTTTGTATCATGCTCATAAACGATGAGCGGTAGCATAGACGTCATTTCCTTAAAGCTAACTTTGCTTTCTTTTAGTTCTTTGGTCCTTTCCTGAAACATTTGATTCAGAAGTTCCTTTTCTTCTCTCAATTTATCCTCAGCAGCCTTAATTCTGAGCATTACATTAATTTGTACTGCAAGTTCGTCCTGATCAATTGGTTTGGAAATAAAGAAGTCAGCGCCGGCAGTGAGACCTTTAATACGGCTTTCTTTGTCGATTTTGATGGCTGAAACCATAATCACGGGAATATGCTTAGTCCGCTCATCCCTTTTCAATATTTTACAGACTTCATAGCCATCAATACCAGGCATTACAATATCAAGCAAAATAGTATCTGGTTGATTTTTGATGGCCGATTCAATCCCTTCATTTCCCGATTGTGCTGTAAAGATTTTACAATCAGGTATGCTATTTTCAATTATAGCTTTGATGGTAACCAGATTTATCTTCTGGTCATCGATCGCAAGGATTTTTTTCATATTTCAGTTTGTCCTGATGGGTTTTGTGTCCAGACTGTCCATCTTATATTTTAGGTTAAGTTTTTTCCTAATTGAAAATGTTCTTATGCGTAATTATTGATTCGATGATAAATCACTATGATAAAACAATTTATTTAAAAAAAAATAATTTTATCAGCGAAAGATACAAAAAACTTTTTGCTGATAGCATGCCCTCTCTTTCAAAAAGCCTAAAACTCTGGTTTATAACTCTTATATCTTGTGCCGTAATTTTATTAGCATCTGATTTGAATTTGTTTTAGATCAGACATAATCAATGTTTTCCGTGAGAATTTAATGTTTAGAATTATGGAATTCGATGAAAACAAATTTCAACTTTTTGTTAAAAAGTTTTTAAGGAATTTTATTCGCTTTTTGAAATTCTTATAAGACTGACCTCTAGAGGGTTGTTTTCTGCGAAAACGCTAATCCAGTTGTTGTCTTCTGAAAACCATTTATATTGAGATCCAATTCTAATGATAAATTCATGATTTCCTTTACCTTGAGGTACACGGACAACAAATCCTCCATTTTTTGATTTTCCTTCGCCGAAAGTAAAAATCACATTAAATGAATTTCCACTGATATTACTAGCCCTAACCAATACGTAGTTACTTTGTCTTTCCGTTACTGGGATTGGCTTGAAAGTAAATTGCCTGGTTTCGTTGGATTGTATCAGCGTTTTTTGCTTAACAATATCTTCTATCGCATTATCTGAAATGTATTTTGTTATTTTTTTTACCATTTCCATAGGATAGGGCTTTTCGGGCAGGATGTGATTTGCAATTTTGTAAATCTCTATGGCCTGATCAAAAGCTTTCTCATGGTAAAATTTATCTGCTAAAACAATTTCCTGATCGTACTGGTTTTTCCGCTTTTGAAGTGTAGCTGCGAGGACCTGCTGGCATTGCTGAATTTGTTGTCTGGGATATGTTTCGTCCGGTTTGATACTCAAAGCAGTTTTGTATTGCTGCAGGGCTTCCTGGTAGTCTTTTGACTGAAAAAATTCATTTGCACTGGAAAGAACCTTTTGATATCTCTGTTCTTTTTCTTTCTCCATTTGGAGTAAAATTGTATTTACCTCTTTGATTTTCTCCTTTGGATAGTTTTCATTTTGTTTTAGTCCCGAAGCTGACTGATATTCTTTCAGTGCAAGTTCATAACTTTTTTGGTTCATCAAACTGTCAGCTTGTTTAACGGTTACGGTATATTTCTCATCAACCTCTTTCTGCTGTTCTATTGCCCCAAGAGTCTGATTTATTAACTCAATTTTTTGTTTAGGATCAGTTTCGAGTGGTTTTAGATCGGACGCCTTTTTGAATGCTTCTAAGGCAGATTGATAAGATTTTCTTGCCAAAAGACTGTCGCCCTTCGTAATCGCTGTACTGTAAGCAAGGTTGATTTTTTTCTGGTCTTCAATTTGTTGAAGAATACTATCTACTTCAGCAATGGCTTGTTGTGGCTCGCTGGCATTTGGTTTTAATGTTAATGCTTTTTCAAAGGCTTTCTTTGCATCTGTCCATTGTTTCCCATCTTTCAACAAGTTTCCCTGTTGCATCTGTTGCGCAAATTGTTCATTAATTTGTCTTTGCTTTACCGAGTCGGACAGAATTTTATGAATCGATGCAATTTTATTTTTGGGATAATCTTCACCAGGTTTTAGTTGGGATGCCATTTCAAATTTTTGTAACGAAAGATCCCAGTTCTGTGATTCGAAAAACTGATTTCCGGATGTTATAAGTTCTTGATATTGAGCTTCTGATTTCTCCTGAGTAACTTGTTTGAGAAGTGCCTGGGTTATTTCTTTTAACTTTTTCTGGGGATAAGTATCATCAGGTTTCAATGCCTGTGCTTTCGAAAACATATCTCTTGATGCCAAATATTGTTTTTTATCGAAAAGGCTGTCTCCCTTCAGTAGAATTTGTTTGTAATTGGCTTCCTGGTCGGCAAGCTCTTTTTTCATCATCAAATCAATTCGTTTAAGCTGCTCTTTGGGATAAGTTTCGTTCGGTTTTAATGTCAGAGCGAGATTGTATTCAGCTTTGGCATTGTCGAGTTCCGGAATGCGAAACAGACTGTCTGCCTGATGAATGGCAGTCAGATAATTTTCATTAAGATTTGATTTTTGTGACTGAAGGGTTGCATTAATCCTGTCAATCATATCCTTAGGATATTGATTATCGGGCCAAAGAGTTTCTGCTTCCTGATATTTCAACTTGGCAGCCATATAATTTTTAGCGATGTAAAGTTTATCACCCTCATTTGCTTTTGCAGTATAGGCGTCTTGTTTTCTTGCCAATGGTTCAATCTGATTAATCTTGGCTATAAGATTAGTATTTCCGGGGGTAAGTGAATCAGCTTTTTGAAGATGAGTGAGCGCGGATGAGTAATTTTTTATCAAAAGATAGCGCTGTGCCAACTCAATTTCTTGCTTTGCCAGTTTCTGTCTTTTCAGATATTCGTTTTTCAAACGTGTTGCAAGAGCAATTTTTTCAGTAGTTATTTTTCTTTCAGGGAAAATCTTCTGTGCTTCCTTAAACTGAGTAATGGCACTGTCGAATTCCTGGAGTCCCAATAATTGAGTCCCCTTATTCATTTTAGACTGAAACAGAGTTTGCTTCTGTTGTTCGGCAGCCAGTTTCGTATCAATTTCATTTATTTTTCCTAGAGAATAGGCATCATTAGGTGCAATTTCCAAAGCTTTCTGATAGGTCAACTTTGCTAGATCAAGTGCCCCTTTTTCCAGGTAATCATCTGCCTGGTCAATCAGATTATAATAACCGGCTTGTCTGTCATCTTGTTTCTGAATCTGTTTGATAGTTTCTTCAATAAGATTTTGCACGGTTTTATCACCGGGTTTGAGTTGTAAAGCTAAGAGAAAATATGCTTTTGCATCCAGAAGTCTGTGTTTTTTCAATTCACTATTTCCTTTCTGGATCGCTTCTTCATAAGTTTTGGCTGTCTGGGCACATATTTGTTTAGCGTCAAACAAGCTTAAAGACAATATTACAGAGATAATAAAATATATTTTAAGGGCTCTATTTTGGCTTCGGTACATAGTTTATTGACCAGATTCTATAAAAGAAACGTTCATAGCGTTTAAATATTTTCTGATATGATTAACCCATCTTTAATCAGAAACTGTTTGTCTGTCATGGAGGCCAGGTCATTATTATGTGTAACAATAACAAAAGTCTGACCAAGATTTTTTCGTAGATCGAAGAATAACTGATGCAATTCTTTAGCTGATTTTGAATCAAGATTTCCTGAAGGTTCATCAGCAAAAATCACAGCTGGTTCGTTGATAAGTGCTCTTGCAACAGCAATTCTTTGTTGTTCTCCACCTGAAAGTTCGGCTGGTTTATGCGAAGCCCGATTTTTTAAATGAATAAAATCAAGTAGTTTTATAGCCTTGTCTTCAGTAGCTTTCTTATTTTTCCCCGCGATTAAAGCTGGAATGCAGATATTTTCCAAAGCTGTAAATTCCGGAAGAAGATGGTGAAACTGGAAAACAAATCCTATGTGTTTATTGCGAAATTCAGAAAGCGTTTTATCATTCATCCGTTTGATCTCCACCCCATTCAGTATTATTCGTCCTTTATCCGCAGTCTCAATAGTTCCCAGAATCTGCAATAAAGTAGATTTTCCAGCGCCTGAGGCTCCTGTAATTGAAACAATTTCTCCTTGATTAACGCTGAGATTAATCCCTCTCAGTACTTCAACGCTTCCAAACGACTTGTGTATGTTTTCGGCTATTACCATTTCTTACGTATGACTAGCAAATATAGTAAAAGGTTTATATGGGTTGAAGTGGTTGTTGGAAGTGACAATGAATTTCGTTAAAAAAAAGAACACGCCATTAGACGTGTTCTTTTAATGGATAATATGATAGTATGAAAAACTAAATTTCCATGTTCGGATCCCATTTTTCAAGAATCTCTTTCAGCTTCTTGAGATACATGCCACCTAGCGCCCCGTCTACAATCCTGTGATCGTATGCTAATGACATAATCACAATATGACGGATAGCAATTACATCTCCTTGAGGTGTCTCAAGAACAACTGGTTTTTTCCGGATAGCTCCAAGTCCGAGAATTGCCACCTGAGGTTGATTAATTACTGGCGTGCCGGTAAGGCTGTCAAAAGTTCCAAAATTGGTTATTGTAAAGGTTCCTCCCTGAATTTCGTCGGGACTTAAAGAGTTCTTTCTTGCTCTGTTAGCCAGACTGTTCACTGCTTTTGTGATACCTAGCAGATTCTTCTCATCAGCATTCTTGATAACAGGAACAATCAAATCTCCACTTGGAAGAGCTGTAGCCATTCCGATGTTGAAATTTTTCCTGTAGATGATGTTGTATCCGTCTACAGAAGCATTGATTTGAGGGTATTCCTTCAATGCCCTGACGGCTGCATCAATAAAGATTGGTGTAAAAGTAATCTTTTCACCATCTCTTTTCAATAGACCATCTTTTACTTTGCTTCGCCAATTTACAACATTAGTAACATCAATATCAATAAATGAAGTCACGTGTGGAGAAACTTGTTTCGACATCACCATATGATCAGCAATAATCTTTCGCATACGGCTCATCTCAACAATTTGATCACCGGCCTCAGTATGAACTTCAGGCATTTTTATTTTTGGCATTTCCTTTGAAGCAACTGTAGCAACAGGAGCTGCAGAAGCTGCTTGACGTTCAGAAACTTTGCCTGATTTTTTCTTTTCTACGAAGTCCAAAATGTCTTTTTTGGTCAAACGGCCGTCCTTTCCAGAACCGGTAATAGTTTCCAGTGTTGAAACCGAAATATTTTCAGCTTTGGCTATGCTTTTTACAAGTGGAGAGTAGAACCGTGAAGCTTCTTCAAAACTTGCTGGTTCAACAGGAGCTTCCTGAACTGCTGCTGAAGTTTCTTTTTGAGGTTTTTCAGCCAGTACTTCTACTCCTGGAATATTTTCTGTTTCAACTTTTACATTACTTGTTTCTTCACCAGAATCTTCTCCTTCAATTTCAACAATGGCAATAACTTGGCCCACAGGGACAACATCCCCTTCTTTAAATAATTGTTTTACTAAAGTGCCCTCAACCGGACTTGGAATCTCTGAGTCTACTTTATCAGTAGCTATTTCCAGAATCGCGTCATCTTCTTCCAGGTGTTCACCTTCTGATTTTAGCCATTTTGTAATGGTTGCCTCGATGATACTTTCACCCAGCTTGGGCATTAAAATTTCAAATTTAGCCATCTTAGAATCTTAATTTACAAACTGTTTTGTTTTCATTCTTGTTTTATTGTCTTTGACAATAAATATGGCGCAAAATTACTGAAAAATTTTCGTAATTTGAATTTATTCTAAATAAAATTGTTCCTTTTAGCCTGACAGATTTCTCCGCTGGATAAGTAGTTCTGTTTTATCACCCTGATTTAGGTATATCCAGAGGCTTTTGATAATTCATATAATCAAATAGATAAGGCGCATCTGGTTTCTTTATAATTTAAAGTTCAGCTTTTTCCAGATTAATGGTTATTAACTTTTTTGTACAAATTTTCGTTGTTTTAAAAAGGACAATAAACAAAAAACAAATTATTGTAATATATTGATAGTATGATAGATATATTTATATATTTAATTTTATTGATGTTTTGTAAAATGTTTGATTTGAACTGTTTTACAAAGATAATTGCGAATTTACTACTTAAAGCGAATTCCAGCTAATCAGTCCATAGAAGGCTTTGATTTATGAGGATAATTTTTAATTTTGTGTTTATAATTAAAAAAAGACGGGATACCTATGGAAGAACAAGAAAAACAGGACAGAAGACCGGATATTTTTTCCAAGGTCGTTAGGGCTGGCAAAAGAACCTACTTTTTCGATGTGAAAACCACGCGCAATGGAGAATTTTATTTAACCATTACAGAAAGCAAACGAAGATTCCTGAACGATCAGGGGAAGTTTGTTTATGAAAAGCATAAGATCTTTCTGTACAGAGAAGATTTCGAGAAGTTTGTTACCGGCTTGGATGGCGCTATTCGTTATATCGAAACCGGGACTGGCGTGAGCGATACAGTGACCGATGAGGAAGAAGATGCGGAAGACATTCATGTGGATGTGAATTTCGAAGACCTTGGAAATGAAGAGGAAAAAGCTGCAGAAGAATAGATTCTGTCGTTAAACCTTATGTTCCTACTTCCAGTAAACAGTTATTTCTGTTGATAACTTGATTTTAATTGAGGTATTTTACAACACCTTAAAGTGGTAATTTTGTAAAGTCGTTAATAGTGCAAAGAATTATGGGAAAAGTCATCGCCGTTACCAATCAAAAAGGAGGAGTTGGAAAAACCACAACAGCAATTAGTTTAGCCGCGGCCCTTGCGGTTTTGGAGTATAAAACTCTTTTGGTAGATGCTGACCCACAGTCAAATGCAACGTCTGGACTTGGATTTGATACAAGAAATATTCAGTCAAGCATTTATGAGTGTTTGATAGATGATGTCAGCCCAAAAAATGTTATTCTTCCTACCGACACCCCGCATTTATTTTTGCTTCCATCTCATATAGATTTGGTTGGAGCAGAAATTGAAATGATCAACCTTCCGCACAGGGAAATGATGATGAAAAGGGCTCTTGAAGAAGTGCGTAATGATTATGATTTCATTATTATTGATTGTTCTCCTTCTCTGGGACTTATAACCATAAATGCACTTTCGGCAGCTAATTCGGTTATTATTCCAGTCCAGTGCGAATATTTTGCTTTGGAAGGATTGGGAAAACTTTTGAATACTATCAAGATAGTTCAGGGAGGATTAAATCCTGAACTGGATATTGAAGGGATTCTTCTCACCATGTTTGATGTAAGATTGAGACTGTCTAAACAAGTAGTTGATGAAGTTAAAGCCCATTTTCAACAACTGGTGTTCGACACCATTATCAACAGAAATACCCGTTTGAGCGAAGCTCCCAGCTTTGGACAATCGATTATTATGCATGATGCTCAAAGTGTTGGAGCTGTTAATTATCTGAATTTTGCCCGTGAATTGCTTCAAAAAAACAATATGACGGACATGAAAAATGAGGATCGGAAAATTCATATAACGGATGACGAACAATAAAAACACAAAAAGAGCCCTGGGCAGGGGACTTGACGCTATTTTAAGCAGTCCTGATACAGATATCACTTCTAAAGATATCTCCGGTAATTATGTTGCTGGTGCTATTGCGGAATTGAATATTGATGAAATAGAAGCAAATCCATTCCAGCCCCGTTCTCATTTTGATGAAGTAATGTTGCAGGAACTGGCAGAGTCCATTAAATCTCAGGGTGTTGTGCAGCCAATTACAGTACGGAAAATGGGACGTGATCAATATCAGCTCATTGCCGGAGAAAGAAGGCTAAAAGCATCAAAAATAGCAGGACTCAAGAAAGTCCCATCTTTTATCCGTGTGGCAAATGACGAGCAAATGCTTGAGTTGGCATTGATAGAAAATATTCATCGTCAGGATTTGAATGCTATTGAAGTAGCAATAAGTTATCAGCGTTTGATGGACGAATGTGTTCTGACACAGGAACAACTCAGTGAAAAGGTGGGGAAAAGCCGTTCTACAATTACTAATTTTTTGCGATTGTTAAAATTACCACCTGAAATTCAGATTGCTTTACGTGATTCTTCAATTACTATGGGGCATGCACGAGCTTTGATTACAGTTGAAGAGGAAAGCCAGCAATTGCATATACTGAAAAGTATTATTTCTGATGGTCTGAGTGTCCGTCAGGTGGAAGAAATGGTTCGTCAACTAAATAATCCGGTTACTAAGAAAAAGAAAGTACCTGCTAAAAGTATTCCTGAGAAATATCAGGATGTGCCATCAATAATTAGTAAAGCATTAGGTGCTCAAATTAGCATCAAAAGAAATGAAACCGGTCAGGGAAGTATTGTAATTTCCTTTAAGAATGATAATGAATTGGACAAGGTTATTTCATTTTTTGAAAAAAAATGAAGCAATGTGTGATATTAAAAAGACAATCTGGAGATTGTCCTTGCTTATCTTTCTTGGGATATTTTTAATATCCGGACCACTAAAAGCCCAGGGAATAAAGGACAAGAAGGAAACCCAGACAGTAGAAAAAAAGGAAAAGAAAAAAAAGCCACAGTTAATTCGTTCTCCCAAAACAGCAGCCTTATTATCCATTATCCCGGGAGGTGGCCAAATCTATAATCATAAGTACTGGAAAGTGCCGATTGTTTATGCCGGTTTTGCGGTCTTCGGTTATTTTATTGTAACAAACACGCAACAATATCACATTTTCCGTGATGCATATAATGCGACGGCAGATTCTGCAACTACAAATCCATACGCGCAAAAATACAGTCCAACTTCACTTCGGATTGTCAGAGATTATTACCGTCGTAATATGCAGTTGTCCTATATTTTAACTGGTGCCTGGTATATTTTGCAAATAGTAGATGCTAATGTAGATGCTCATTTAACTCGATGGAATATTTCCAACAATCTTTCTATGGAAGTAGCGCCTATTATTAGTCCTCCTTTGAAACGCAGCACAGGTGCTTATAATGGTCTTAGTCTTCGATTTCATTTTTGAAAGTAATTAATCCATTAATCGTTTTTCTCCTTCAAGTTTTTTGATTTCGGTTATTTCTTGGCTCACTTCCAATGTACCACAGTATTTACCTGTATTATCGTGCATTGCAAAATATTGTATCAGAATAAATTTTTCACCCATCTGAATCCAGAAACTCTCTTTGTCTTTTTTTCCGGTTCTGAAAGATTCTACTAACTCTTTTACAATGTGAACACTGGATGGTGGATGGCAATTCTCAACCAATCTTCCGATGATGGCTTTGGAGCGCTGAAAAATACGGTGTTTTGGGTTTGAAAAATAGCGTACCTGGTCGTTTTCATCTACAAAAGTCATATCAATAGGTAAATGGTTAAGCATCATAATGGTTTGTTTGGCAGATAATTTACCTGTGTCTAAATCTAAAATTTTATCTTCAAGATCGTCTGAACTCAGAAACTTATGGTCATTATTTCCAGACAAAGCTTTTGATTTTTTGTCATCTTGATCAGGTTCCGGAGAAATGAAGGAAAATCCCACTTCAAAGGCTTGCTGAGACATCTCTATAATCTCATTTTCTGGAATCAAATCAATAATTACAGGAAACAATATATGTTCTTCGCGGAAACGCATGGCGTAGACGACAAAATATAGATCGCCCAGAAAACTGTTAAACTTTCTTAAGTCAACAGTTTTTTCTTCCAGCAGACTCAGTATTTCCTTAATACAGTTACGAACATCGTCATGATAAGACCACATCAATGGAAGGCATCCTGATTCTTTAATGTGCTTTTCAATGAAAGGGAAAAGAATATTTTCAAGTTTGACATAGTGCAGCATGAAATCATTCATTTTATTGATGCCCTTATTGATTTTTATCAGAGAATCATTGAATTCCTTTTCAGAGATCTCTTTTTCATTAATTCTTTTTATATGAGCCTTGAGTCCACTTAAAAGCTTATGCGCTTCATCGTTTTCCATTTTGAGGTAATGGAAAAAAGGCTTTTGCATGTAATCAGGAACAGGTTGTGAGTTTAGTCCCTTATATAACATGTTTAGCGAACGGTTAACCCCAATTTTTACCAAAGGAAGTTCTATTTGCTCTTTCATTAAAAGATCGATTGCTATTATCACATCATATGGATGACACACATCAATTACCTCCCTGTATTTTTGAACCAGTTCAGTACCCCTTTCTTTTTGTGCGGTTATTCCTCCTATGAATTTGTAGAGTTCTCGGATTCGCAGCTCTGAGTTGTTTATAAATTCAGACATAAGGCTTTTTTTACAAAGATATGAAAACAGGCCTAGATGGTTTTATTTATTGTGACTGAGCCTGAATTCAGAATTTCATGAATTTGTATTACTTTTTATTGAATCTAGCATGCGAAATTTATCACCACTAAATTTTTCTATATTCGCAATCGTCATATTACCTATTTTAACACTCAGTAAAATGAATAAAAAGGAATCGAATAAAGACAAAAAATTTGATAGAAGTTACCTGGAAATGGCACGCGTGTGGGCAAAGAATTCCTATTGTAAACGCAGGCAGGTTGGGGCGTTGCTGGTAAAAGAACGCATGATCATTTCCGATGGATATAATGGAACCCCTTCGGGCTTTGAGAATGTTTGTGAGGATGAGACCGGCCATACCAAGCAGTACGTTTTACATGCTGAAGCCAATGCCATCACAAAAGTTGCCAAATCAAACAACAGCAGTGAAGGAGCAACGCTTTATATCACTGATTCCCCGTGTGTTGAGTGTTCTAAGCTTATTATCCAGGCAGGTATTTCAAGAGTGGTTTATGACCGCGAATATCGTGTTACAGATGGCTTAGATCTTTTGCGAAGGGCAGGAGTAGAGTTGGAACATATTCCTAGTGAGCTTTGAGAAACTGATCTTCAGTTATTTCCTTTAGAACTGAAAAAAATTCACTTAAAATCATAGCAGTAGCGCCCCAGACAATTTCGCCGTTCAGGTAATAACAGGGTACATTAATGTTCTTGCCATCACGTGAAATAACAGACTTTTCTGTTTGTAAATCAGGATTTAAAAAATCTTCAATCCTGACTTCAATGGTTCCCGTTGTTTCAATTCCATCAGCACGAAAAACAGGTTTTTCAGAATAAAATCCAACAAAAGGTTGTACGCGGAAATTACTGGGTGGAATATAGATTTCGCTAAGTTTTCCAACGATCTTTACTTTTTGGATTTCAATTCCCACTTCTTCTTGGGACTCCCTTAAGGCAGTGAATTTCAAATTTTTATCAGACGTCTCGAATTGGCCCCCCGGAAGAGCAATCTGACCACTGTGCACTCCATCATATCGGGCTCTCTTGATAAGAACGAAATTTAAAGTGCCGGAATTTGGGTAAAGTAAAAGGAGTACTGCACTGAATTTTACGTTTCTGTCAGGAAATGGACGATTCAATGTTTCTCTACGTGTTGGAGGAACCATTCTTTCATGGGCAAAAACTCCAGGCAGTGGTTTTGCAAGTCTTTGATTTAATAATGATTCTAACAAATGAAAGTCCATAAATTAATTCTCTCTTAGTTAACTGTAGTTGTAATCTTGGTCAAGTCACCTGCAAATATAGCGATTGAACAAAAATGCAGGGAAGTTACTTTAGATTATTTCGTAAATACCTTTTGAAAAAAATGCGACTAAATTGTTAGTCGCATTTTTTCTTATTAGATGACAGACATCTTTCAGATACTATAAGTTAAACAGCAACTTTTTCAACAACATCTTCTTCTATACGAAGATTTTGAATGATAAAATCCTGACGTTCAGGAGTGTTTTTTCCCATATAAAATGCTAGTGTTTCCGGAACTGAAGATTCCCTCTTCAGGATAACCGGATCAAGACGCATATTCTTGCCGATAAAGTGTTTGAACTCTTCTGGTGAAATTTCACCAAGTCCTTTGAAACGTGTGATTTCAGGATTGGGTTTTAATTTCTCTATGGCATCCAGACGCTCTTTGTCGTTATAACAATAAAACGTTTCTTTTTTATTCCTAACCCTGAATAATGGAGTTTGCAAAATAAAAAGATGACCTGTTTTTACCAGATCAGGATAAAACTGCAGGAAAAATGTCAACAAAAGAAGCCGAATGTGCATACCATCCACGTCAGCATCTGTAGCGATGACAATGTAATTATAGCGAAGGTCCTCAAGACTTTCGTCGATATTTAATGCGGCTTGCAGTAGATTGAATTCTTCGTTTTGATAAACAATCTTCTTGCTTAAACCATAGCTGTTCAGAGGCTTTCCTTTGAGACTGAAAACAGCTTGTGTTTGTACATCGCGCGATTTAGTAATAGAACCACTTGCAGAATCTCCCTCTGTAATGAAAAGGGTTGATTCCAAACGTTTTTCGTGATTCGAGTTAAGCTGAATTCTGCAATCCCTCAATTTTTTGTTATGAAGACTGGCTTTTTTTATGCTTTCGCGAGACAGCTTCTTAATACCAGCCATGTCTTTTCTTTCTTTTTCCGACTCCAGAATTTTACGGTAAAGCATGTCGGCTGTTTCAGTATTGATATGCAGGAAATTATCGAGATTTCTTTTAATGACATCTCCTATATAATTTCGAATGCTTTGACCATCGGGTTCCAGATATTGAGAGCCAAGTTTGGTTTTTGTCTGGGACTCAAAAACAGGTTCTTGTACCTTGATGCTGACAGCTGCTATGAGGGATGTCCGAATATCACTTGTATCGAAATCTTTCTTGTAGAAATCACGAATGGTCTTTACCAGCGCTTCTCTGAAAGCATTTTGATGGGTACCTCCCTGTGTAGTATGCTGTCCGTTAACAAAGGAATAATATTCTTCACTGTAAGACCGCGAGCTATGCGAAAATGCGCACTCGAAATCCCCCTCTTTAATCCTGATGATTGGATACCTTACCGGACCATTGCCGTCAATGTTATGTTCAAGCAAATCAAGCAAACCGTTTTTGGCTTGCATGGACTGCCCATTATAAATGATAGTAATTCCATTGTTTAAGAAAACATAATTCCATAGCATCTCTTCAACATAATCGGAGATATAGTGGAAGTTAGAAAAAATTTTTTCGTCAGGGATGAAGGTTACAAGAGTGCCTTGTTTTTCCGAGCTTTCAGTAATGGGCTCGTCATTTACAAGTTCGCCTCTTTTATATTCTACAATTTTGGTCTGACCTTCTCGTATGGATTGAACTCTGAAATAAGATGAAAGTGCATTTACTGCCTTGGAACCAACGCCATTCAGCCCAACAGATTTTTTAAATACGTTAGAATCGTATTTCGCGCCTGTATTTATCTGGCTTACGCATGCTTGGACTTTTCCTAACGGCATCCCTCTTCCGTAATCCCGAACTATAACAGTTTTATCTTCAATGGTAACTTCAATAGAAGTTCCATTACCCATAATAAACTCATCAATGGAGTTGTCCAGAATTTCCTTCAGAAGAACATAAATTCCGTCGTCAGGAGAATTTCCATCTCCTAACTTTCCAATATACATTCCGGGTCTTAAACGGATATGTTCTTTCCAGTCCAGAGACCTTATACTGTCATCATTATATTCTACTGACATTTTACCTAATGTTTATTGCAAAAATAGATGATTGAGCAAGATAAACAATGCCCTAATCAAATAGTTGTTAAACAATGACTGTTAAGAAATCGATCTAAGAATCTGGTTGCCAGGTTGAGATAGGGATTTTAATATTAGGTTTTATAATATTATTTTTTTTGCGAAATAACCATATTCGAAAAAAAAAGAATTTATAGCCATAAAAAACGCCGTATTAATGAGATACAGCGTTTAAAATATTTTTAATAGTCTCAACGATAGAGAATTATGAGTTATACTCCTCGCTGTAATTATCTTTTCTTTGATGTCGATAATCCTAATGGAAAATAAAGAGGGCAAAAACTTAAAAGTGCTGTAGTGATTGGAACGATAGCAAGTAATCCCCACCAACTCTTATAATAAATTCCTAATCCGGCAATTACGATGCCAATAATCCATCGGATAATTTTGTCGACGTTTCCCACATTGTGTTTCATGACTTTTTCTTTTTATGATTAGTTTCAAGACAAAAGTAAACAGCAAATTACTTCTGTTAGGTGACAAAAGTTACATAAGATCAATAATTTCTATATATCCACGATGATTAATAATTTTCTTGTCTTTTTCAAGTTGCTTTAATAATCTGGATACCACTTCTCGGGCAGTGGCAAGTTGATCAGCAAGTTCCTGATGTGTGGCTTTAACAACGTAATTCCTGGTTTGTAATTTTTTCAAAAGGTTAATCAGCCTGAATTCTATTGTTTTGAAGGTTACGGAATCAACTACTTTAATTAACTCCTCAAACCTGATATGAAAGGTTTTTACAATAAAATCATTCAGCTTAGGATATGAAACCAGCAATTCTTCAAAATCTGTGAGTGGAATTGCAAAAAGTTGCGTATCAACTTCGGTTTCTGCATACACTGCACTTTCCTGGTGACGAAGTCCCGAAGCCAGCGTCATGGCGCAGGTTTCTCCTGGTAAAATGGAATACAGCATTACTTCTTTTCCAGATTCATCCTGACGTGAGACTTTTATTTTTCCGGTAATTACAAAAGGTATAACCTTGATATAATCACCTTGATTGATAATAGATTGTCTTTTTTGGATTTCCAGATACTGACTTCTCTCGAATATCTCATCGGCCAGATTTTTGTCTGTAAAAATTTTTCTTAAAAAAAGGTGACTGTTTTCCATATATCAAAAGTAAAAAAGTTCAAAAAATAAGCAATGGTTTTGCAAATTACAATGATTGCCTTTCATTTTCGTTATTTTACGGTAAATGATATCGACCATTTATTATTTTTACTCGACTTAAATTGATTGATTATGCGAAAATTTACTTTTTGGTTGGTTACATTGGTTTTGTCGCTTCCAATGACCTCCCTGTTCGGACAAAACAGACAATTGATTCCAATTGAAGTTCAGAACGCTTTTAAAAATGAAACCCGATCGATGAATGGTCAACCTGGTCCAAAATACTGGGAAAATCATGCAAACTATCAAATCAAAGCCACATTGCTTGCGAATCAAAGTAGTTTGAAAGGTAGCGAAAATGTGACCTATTTTAATAATAGTCCTGATACTCTTAAAACATTAGTTATCAGATTGTATCAAAACATTTATAAAAAAGGGGGAATTCGTGCAAGTGGTATCAGCCCGAAAGATGTTACCAACGGTGTCAAAATTTTCTCGTTGAAAATTAATGGTGAGGATGTTAAAATGCCCTCAGAGCGTATGAGTTATTATTTTGGAACAAACAATATAATTAAACTTCCAAAGCCATTGGTTCCGGGAGATTCACTTACAATGCTGGTGAGCTGGGAATTCCATATTCCTGATATCAGCCATAACAGAATGGGTGAATTTGGAAAGGGTAGATTCTTAGTTGCATACTGGTATCCTCAAATCGCTGTTTATGATGATATAAGTGGATGGGATATGGTAAATTTTAATGGGATTACAGAGTTTTACAACGATTTTAATAATTATGATGTAACTATAAATACACCTGCAGGATATGCTGTTTGGGCTACAGGACATTTGAATAATCCAAAGGAAGTTTACGCAAAACCTTTACTTAAAAGGTTAAAAGAGGTATCTAAGTCTGATAAAATTATATCAGTGATTAATCAACAAGACTGGAAGGAAAATAAAGTCCTCAGAACAAACAGGGCAAATCAATGGAAGTATACGGCTCATTATGTTACTGATTTTTCTTTTGCCGCAACTTTAAAATATAACTGGGATGCATCATCAGTTTTAGTTGATACAGCTACAGGAAGAAGAGTAAGAGTAGATGCTATTTATCCTGATTCTTCCAGATCATTTAAAAATGCGGCTTTATATGCGAGAGAAAGTATAGAGTTTTTATCTTATCAAATGCCGGGATATCCTTATCCTTTTGAACATATGACTTCCTTCGATAATGGGACCATGGGAGGTGGAATGGAAACGCCGATGATGGCAAACGATGGTGATCCGGCAGATTCTGTAACGGCTGCTGAGGTTATTTTTCATGAAATATCTCATTCTTATTTCCCATTCTTTATGGGAACTAACGAAAGAAAATATGCCTGGATGGATGAAGGTTGGGCAACTTTTTTCACAGGAGCTTTTTTGAATCAATATTTCCCAGAAAATCATTATGCCCAAAGGTATGCTGGTGTTTTCAGTAGGACTAGTGGAAGACAGATGGAACTGCCTATGATGATTCCATCAAATTCTTTTGACAATTGGCCAAACTATAGCATTCAGGCGTATGTACGTCCTTATCTGGCTTACAAATATCTGGAAGATGCTATGGGAGTAAGAGCTTTTAAACATGCTATGCTGAGTTATATTAAAACCTGGAATGGGAAGCATCCGATTCCTTTTGATTTCTTTAATGTCTTTCAACATGATTACGGAAAAAACCTAATGTGGTTAATAAAACCATGGTTTTTTGGACCTGGTTATGCAGATCAGGGATTGGGAAAAGTAACCCAGTCTAATCAGATTGTTGTTGTAAATGTCGGCGGACTACCGATGCCAGTTGCTCTTAAGGTTGAATATACGGATGGAAGTGTTGAAAATATATTAAAGCCGGTTTCAATTTGGGAAGATAATATCCAGAGAGTAATTGTTCAGGCAGACAAAAACAAAAAAATCAAAGAAGTCATTTTAGGTAACAGCAAAATCCCGGATGTTGACGAGTCGAATAATTATATGAAGCTATAAAAGTTCCTATTATTTGTAAGACAAATAAGTAATAATTAAACATCGGTTTTTGAAACAATAACTTGTTCCAAGATAACTATTTCGTTATCTTTATTGCTGTTTTAATTTATGTCATGAATAAGATACGACTTAGTTTTATCTGTGTTTTATTATTGTTTTTTTCGGAAGTTATTGGGCAGACAGTAGCTCCCTCAAAGTATTATATTCAATTTACAGATAAGAATAATTCACCTTATTCTATTTCAAATCCTGAAGCTTTTTTAACAGCACGAGCTTTGGCTAGAAGGACAGCACATGGGATTGCAATTCAGGAAAATGATTTACCAGTGAATCCTCAGTATATTCAGGAAGTAGCAGCACAAGGAGTTACGGTTTTGGAAGCTTCCAGGTGGTTGAACGGGGTAGTTATCTATGCAACAAATACAAATCTTGTAAATAGTGTAGAGACCTTGCCTTTTGTGAATAAAACTAAAACTGTCATTTTTACGAGTGGTCAGGAAAAAGAAAAGCCTTTTTTTAAAAATGAAACTTATTCCAAAGTAAATCCAAATATCCCAATGAAGGCTTCTTCTTTTACTGAAGCAGATTATGGATATGCATTGACTCAGATTAAGCAAATAAGCGGAATTCATTTACACGATGCAGGGTATTTAGGCCAAAATATGGTTATTGCAGTTCTTGATGGAGGATTTTCTAATGTTCCAAACCAAACGGTTTTTGACAGTATTCATGCCAGAAATGGTATTTTGGGAACCAAAGATTTCGTTTATCCTGATGGTGATGTTTATACAGAAAGCGGCCATGGCCGGGAGGTTTTGTCCTGTATGGCGGCTGACGAACCGGGTTTAATGATCGGGACAGCGCCGGATGCTTCATACTGGTTGCTTCGTTCAGAAGATGTAAAATCGGAAAATTTAATTGAAGAGTACAACTGGGTCTGTGCAGCAGAATTTGCAGATAGCGTAGGCGCTGATATAATAAATAGTTCGCTTGGGTACATTGGTTTTGATGATAGTTCGGTATCGCATACCTATGCTGACATGAACGGTAGAACGGCTATTTCCACGATCGGAGCAGAAATAGCTGCCAGTAAAGGAATTTTGGTGGTTAATAGTGCGGGAAACAGCGGAGCAGATTCAAGTTTTCCATGGATAGATGCCCCTGCTGACGGTGATAGTGTTTTTACAATTGGAGCTGTTGATGCCAATGGAAATAGAGTGTATTTTAGTTCTATTGGACCAACCTATGACGGAAGAATAAAACCTACGGTTATGGCGTTGGGACTAGGCGCAACAGTAGCTGATGCAAACAATGGTATACTATTTGGCAACGGAACATCCTTTTCGTCTCCAATTATTGCCGGGATGTGTGCCTGCCTGTGGCAAGCACATCCAAACGTAAGTAATATTCAAATTATAAATGCACTAAAAGAAACGGCATCTAATCATACTAATCCCGATAATTATATGGGTTGGGGAATCGCCAATTTTGCAAAAGCCGATTCATTGTTATCTGCAGATTCAGCTACAGGAGTAAATGAAATTGGATCGCAAGATGCACAAATATCTCTTTTCCCAAATCCCTTTCACCTTAATCTGCATATAGAGGTAAGAGGTGCGAAGGGAAGGTTGTATTTAAGTATTTATAATCTGAGTGGACAGAAGATATTTGAGAAAGTATATCCTTCAGGAATGACTTCGATTATAATAGGTGCCGGGGATTTAAGTTTTATGTCCCAGGGTATTTATCTGATGAAATTAACAAGTGATAATCATGTTTATTTTAAGAAACTGGTAAAAAATTAAAAGTCCCTCAGAAATAAAATTTTCAGGGACTTTTAGTTTCGTAATCGCATGTTATCCACCAATTTGATGGAGAATTTTTTGTGTTAAAAATGTCTGGGATGTTGGGAGAACTACTTTTCTTTAATTTTTGTAGCGTCTTTCAGTATATTTTTCGGGTGTATCTTTTCGACATCCCTTTTGAGGTCGCTAACTTCTGAAGCAACGTCTTTCAGGTCGTTTACAAAATCTTCGTCCTGGGTTGCTTTTTTGAATTCATGAATCCCTTTTCCCAATCCTTTGGCTAACTCAGGAATTTTTTTACCCCCAAACAACAAAACGACAGCTATTAAAATCATGAATAGCTCTTGTGTCCCAATTATACCACATTGCTGAATCATAGTGCATAAATTTTGACAAATGTATATAATTCTTCCGCTAGTTGTTCTCTAAGCAAGATCGGCTAAAGATGGTGGTACTTTCATAATTTTTTCAAAAAATAAATGATGGTTATATGCAGAAAATTAGATGTTTATAGAGTTTAGATTGTCGTTTTAAAGTTAAAATTTCCCGGCTTAGGTTTCTTAATTATAGTTAAATTTTGGTTTGTTGAGGATTAATTAACCAGAATTCGATATGGAATTGATTTTTTGTTCTCATCACTTCTATCGGGGTAAGTTTACTCCTGTCAATAGCAAAGATGAAGTAAGGCAATATTTAGGACGAAATTAAACCGAGGTTAGTTCGTTTTTATTCGAATAAACTTCGAACTAACCTCGAATGAACCTCGGTTAAATCTAAGCTTTACTATGGCCTTTCATCAGAGCAGGATCCCTTGAAAGGATATGCTAAATCTAATAATATGGGTTCGGTTAGCAACATATAATAAACGGTAATTATCAGATAATTATTGGTTAATAATTATTTGTTTCAAAAAGGCAATCATTGACCTTTTGCATTACCTTTTTCCTTTTTGCCGCAAAAGGTGCAAAGTTCGTCGCAAAGAACACTATGTTTTCCGGCATTCTTAGCGTTCCCCTGGCGTGGTTTGTGGTTTGATTTTTACAGGGTAAGAAAGTAGAAGGAAACATAAGAAGTAGATATTCGATAGCGACTCATGTAAATCAAAGCCTAACGTTCTCGCGTATTGGCATATTTTAGGTCGAACTCAGGTAATTAAGTCAAAAAGCTCGTTTTTTCAAAGCTTTTATCAGAAATTCTGTTAAATGCTGTAATTTTGCACCAACCGTCAGGCTGTTCTATCGCTCCGTTAAAGTCGGGGAGGAAAGTCGGGACAACACAGGGCGCCATACTTCCTAACGGGAAGGTTCTGCCGAAAGGCAGAAACAGCAAGTGCCACAGAAAATTACCGCCTTGGTGCAAACCGGGGTAAGGGTGAAAATGTGGGGTAAGAGCCCACGCGTAGCGATGGTGACACCGCTATGGGGTAAACCTTATGGGTTGCAAGGCCAAATATACCGGCGAAGGGGCATAGCTCTTTAAGGACTGCCCGTCCGATGCCGGTGGGTAGGCTGCTTGAGCTTTGTGGTGACGCAAAGCCTGGATAAATGATAGAAACATTGCCTTATGGCAATTTACAGAATCCCGCTTACAGGCCTGACGGTTTTTTTACTATTTAAAACGTTTAAGAATATCTTCGATAGAAATTCCCTTTTCTTTTGACAGATAAGCATAACCATCCTGGATGGCTTGTAACAAATTGTCAATATCTGATTTTTCCTGATATAATGTAATCTGAATTCTTATCCCTGCATTATTAATGGCTACAGCCGGATATAAACCAGCAGTGCAGGTCATGTGATTATCAAAAATGAACTTTCCTATTTCAAACATGGTTTCTGGTCTGCCCCCGGGGAAATAAGCAGTAGGGGTCCGCGTATGATCGGCTAATGGGAGTCCCATTTCTTCCACTTTATCGTAAAAATAATCTAGCAAATTGGCTAATTTTTTCTGAAGAACAACGATTTCATTGCTCAAATGGATTTTTGAGGATGCAATGAGTCCCCCTAACGTTGATGATTCCAGAGGTCCTGTAAACATTAATGGGCCGCTTAAATAAACCAGAAGTTTTTTCATTTCTTCATTGGGACAGACAATGGCTCCTCCGCCTGCTCCAAAGCCTTTGCCAAAAGATACAGCCAATATCATCTTGGGATGCTGTTTAATCTGAGAAAGAACATATCCTGCACCGTTTGGTCCTACCCAGCTTACTCCGTGGGCATCGTCAACGTAAACGTAAAACTCCTCATAAATATCCAATAATTTTTCGATTTCTTTTGCAGGAAATACATCACCATGCATGGAATAAACGCCATCGGCCAAATACCATATCTTTTTATAAGTCTTTCTTAATTCCTTGATCTTGTCTTCCAATTGTTCAAGGTTATTATGTCTTACAATTTCAACATGAGTTCCACGGGCCCTAATCATTTCAACAGCCATTCCCATAGTGGAGTGTGCATGATGGTCAAATATTACGGCGTCATTTTTTTCTATCAGCAAAGGAATAGCGCCTATATGTGCTAGTGTAGTTTTGGGGTACAAAACTACAGGGTTCCCAAACACTTTACTTAATATATCTTCGGCCTGATCCGTCAGCTCCATACGCATGTATTCTCTGGATATTGATAAATTGAAACCATTGTTTTTAATCGCCTCAATAGCCCCATTCTTTATGCGCTCATCATGCATCAGCATTAAATAATCGCTTAAAGAAAAGGTTACGAACTTTTCACCTTTTATGATGATTCTTTTGTCCGGAGAGTTTGAATCCTTTCTTGTAGATATGTGGCCAAATCCATGAACTTTTGCAAATTCAATTGCAGAGAATGCATTTTCGATTAAAGAATTTCCCATAGCATTTAGTTTTTAAATTTTTTCAAATTTAAGTTTTATTTGGGATAATTTTCCAGGAATGGGAAAAATTAAATCATGATTGATTTTAAAAGAATAAATCTTGTATATTTACTGTTAAAATATAGATAGAGCAATTTTTCTTCGATCATGAAAATAAACATCTTACTCTCCAATAGAACAGAATATAACGATATTGAATTTGAAAAACAATTTGTTACCCCTATATGTTTGGGAGGTAGTGTATTCTCCTTAATAGCTATTTTTATTAATTCCAAATTGAATTTTGGTTTAGTACTGACCTTAATACCATATATATCTCTTGTTGTTTATGCATTGCTGTATTACTTTGCATACAAAGGAAAAATTTTAAACTTCGTTAAGTGGGCTACTGTTTTAACTACTTTCTTTTTGGTAAATCTTCTTTGGTATTATAATTTTGGGTCTCATGGTCCGGCGCTTTATCTATTCGTCATTATCTTTAGTTATATGATCTTCATGCTGGATGGCAAGCAATTGCTTTTGGCAGGTATATTGCTGGTTATTAACGTCGCTGGCTTGTATTATATAGAAAGTCACCATCCTGAAATTGTTGGGCGTTATCCTAATCGGCAGGACAGAATAGAAGATGTATACACGGGAATTTCAATGTACCTTTTCATAATATTTATTATGATGAGAGGAGCAAAGAACACTTATATTACACAATATAAAAAGGCAAAAAAAGCCGATCAGTTAAAATCCTCCTTTTTGGCTAATATGTCTCATGAAATTAGAACTCCGTTAAATGCTATTGTTGGTTTTAGCAATATTTTGGCTGACGAAAATCTGACTTCGGAAGAAAAAAAACAGTATGCCGTAATCATAAATAGTAGTAATAATTCCCTTTTGCGCCTGGTTAATGATATTTTGGATGTTTCCATGATAGAATCTGATCAGCTTAGTCTAGTTCCCAGCAAATGTGACATAGGAAATTTAATGGATAATTTAGAGGAAACCTATTTGTTAAAAATCCATGAAAATCCTGGAATTAGTTTGGTTAATACGAAAGTGCCTGGTCATGTTTATGTGAAAACAGATTGTGCCCGGTTGCAGCAAGTAATGGTAAACTTACTTGATAATGCTATAAAGTATACTGAAAAGGGAGAAGTTGAGTTTGGGTTTTTTGTTGAAGAAAAAAGCTTGAAATTTTATGTAAAGGATTCTGGAATAGGTATTAAGGATTCTCATCTTAATTATCTCTTTGATAGGTTTTATAAGGTAGAGGATGACAATACAAAATTATTTAGGGGAACAGGTATTGGACTTTATCTCTCAAAAAAGATTGTTGGAATGCTAGGGGGAGAAATCTGGGTAAGTTCAAAATTTGGTGAAGGTTCAGCCTTTTACTTTACTGTTCCTAAAGAAGAGTTTTATATACAGGAAGAAAATTCTGCTCAAAAAACAGGTATAAATCCTTTTGCAGGTAACAAAGAAATGATCAAAATTTTAATAGTTGAAGATCAGGAATCAAATCAACAATATCTTGCTGCAATATTAAAAGCAGATCATTTTGAACTGGTTCAAGCTTATAATGGAACTGAAGGTATTGAGGCGTTTGAGAAAAATCCTGATGTTGATTTAATTTTGTTGGATCTGAAAATGCCTGACCTAAACGGTTTTGAGGTGCTAAAAGAAATTAGAAAAAAAGATACAAAAATTCCAATAATTGCCCAGACTGCTTATGCAATGGCTGCTGATAGGGAAGAATGCCTGGAAGCTGGTTTCAATGATTATATTGCAAAACCCGTACATAGAGAAGTGCTGTTTAATTTAATTGCCAAACATTTACCTCAGTCTCAGGGTTAACAGGATAGATCTTTCTTTTTTGAAAGTAATATTATGAGACTTAAAAATTTACTTCGAAGGGTGTTTGAACTCTTTGAGATTAAACATGGAGGGTATCTGGTTGATCCGAAAGAAGCATCGAACTTCGAAGCTGGCCTTTTAATCCCATTTAGTTTAGTAAGTATAATTTTTTCCGCTGTATCAACTATTATCAATTTTATTTGGGACTTCTCTGAGGATGCAAGAGTACTTGTCGTAGTTGCGATAGGATTTTATATTATCATTTACATCCTTGCTAAAAGTGGAAAGAATATAAATTTTACTAGGTGGTTGTTTATTACTGTTACCCTTGTCTTTGCTAATTTCTCATGGTATTATGATTACAGGTCAGCTGGACCGATGATATACCTTCTCTTTATATTTTATGGATATTTAATCTTTATGCTGGATAATAAGAAATTGATTATAGTATCCATTATTATTGTCATTAATATCGGAGTTCTTTATTTTCTGGAATTAGGAAGTATGTTGCCTCCTTCTAATTATCCCAATGCCGAGATGCGCAGAATTGATGCGTATACGGCAACGATGTTGTACATAATGGCGGCTTTCGTGTTGATGAGGATTGCAAAAAAGAATTACGTCAAGGAATATCATAAGGCTATGGAATCCGATAAACTAAAAACTGCTTTTCTGGCAAATATGTCTCATGAGATTAGAACTCCTTTGAATGCAGTTATAGGTTTCAGTAATCTAATGTTGACTGAAAATGTAACTCAGGAAGAAAGAAAATTCTACAAATCTCTCATTGATGAGAATAACAAGTTTCTTTTGGGGTTGGTTAATAATATTTTGGATATTTCTTTGATAGAATCTAATACACTTCATTTAGTCGATGAACCTTGCAACTTAAATAAACTTATTTCGGAACAGGAAAAATTTTACTCGAAAATTTTGCAAAAACAAGGTAATGAGAGAGTAAAGTTGATCAAGGACATCCCAGATGATAATTTCAATATGGATATTGATTGCGGCTATCTGGAAAGAGCATTGAGGCAGCTGATTGATAATGCAATTAAATTCACTGAACGGGGAACAGTGGAGCTTGGCTTTTTTCAGGAGGGGAAGTCAGTTAGGTTTTTTGTAAAAGACACAGGGATCGGAATTAAAGAAAAAGAGATTAGACTTTTGTTCGAACGTTTCAATAAGTTGGAATATAGTAATCAAAAAGTTTATGAAGGAACAGGAATAGGATTGTATTTGGTGAAGTTAATCGTGGATATGTTTGGAGGAACTGTTTCTGTTGAATCTAAATATGGAGTGGGATCTAATTTCAGTTTTGCCGTGCCGGCAAAAAAACTAAGAATTACCTTAGCTGAAACTCCTTCAGAAAAGGCTTAATTCGAATTCTGGGTAGATAAAAACCCAAATTGTCCATTTCTAATTTTCATTCGTATTTTCAGGGATGAGTTAAAACAATTTCGTCTTTTTTTCGTTAAACTTTATGTTGTTAATAATTCTACATCCTTCAAAATTTGACAACTAATTTTTAAAAGTACTTTTAAAAAAAATGAAATTGTGAATAGAACCGGAATTAAGTATGCCCTGATTTTAGGTTTAATCGTGTTTTGGGGATCTGTGTTCGGACAGAATGTCTCCCTCACAAAATCGTCAGGAATGATCTTCCAGAAAGCTCTGGATTTATATAATCAGGAAAATTACGGAGCTGCCAAAGCCTTATTTGATAAATGTGTACGTGAATCTTCACCACAAAATTTGCTGGCAGAAGATGCGTCTTTTTATGCCGCAGAAAGTGCCGTGAGACTCAATGAAAAAGATGCCTTATACAGATTAACTCATTTTTCAAATCAATATCCAGAAAGTGCATGGCTCCCAGTAGTCAATTTTTCCACGGCAAATTTGTATTTTCAGATGGGGCGGTATGATCTTGTTATGGAACTGTTTGACAAAATCCAACCTAATGAACTAAATCTTGACCAGCAGGCACAATATTTCTATGAAAAGGGTTTCTGCCTTCTTAAGCGTAATAAATCGGCTGAAGCATTACCACTTTTTCAAACTGTTATGAATTCAGGGAGTCCTTTTGCTCAGCCTGCTAGCTACTATTATGCTCATGTTCAGTATGATGCCGGAAATTATAACGAAGCCTTAAAAGGCTTTCTTGCGGTAAAAGACAATCCTCAATACAAGAAATTAGTGCCCGTATATTTACTCCATATCTATTATCAGCAGAATCAATATCAAAAAGCAGTTGATCTTGGGAAAACTTTCTTTACGGATAATGGGTTCAATTCTGACCCTGAGCTGAATCGAATCATGGCGAACGCGTATTTTCAGTTGAATGATTTTAAGAATGCTTTGCCCTACTTTGAGACATATGAAAAGACTACAAGGAATCAAATCTCACCTGATGAAGAATACAGGGTTGGATATACACGGTTTCAGACCGGGCATTACCAGGATGCTATTTCCAACTTTCAACAAGTGACAGGTGCCCGGAATGCATTGGCCCAGAATGCTTGGATTCATTTAGGATATTGCTACTTACGGACAAATCAGGTTCGCTTTGCCCAAAATGCTTTTGTGTCAGCTTATAAATTAAATACGGATCCTACGTTGACGGCAGAAGCATTGTTTACCTATTTAAAACTTACGCTTAAAGAAAAAGGTGATCCCTATAATAATCCGGTAGCTCTGGCAGAAGAATTCTTAAAGAGCAAGACAGCTTCTTATGATGAAAAAAGCATGGCTTCCAGGCTGTTAATTCAACTTTATCTGAATACTAATAACAGACAAGCTGCTATTTCATCAATAGAAAAAATTCAAAACCCGGATGCTTCATTGAGATCTGCTTATCAGCAACTAACTTATCAACAAGCTGTTGAGTGGTATCAGTCTGGACGTTATCCGTGGGCATCCATGTATTTCGAAAAGTCTTTGAAATATCCAACCAATACAACTTTGACTCTGGATGCTCTTTATTGGAAAGCGGATACATATTACCAGATGCGGAAATATGATCAGGCAGCGGTGGCGTATAAAACTTTTCTTACCACCAGAAATGCAACAACTTCTTCTCTATACCCAATGGCATATTATGGGCTAGCCTATACCTATTTTGACTCGCAGCAATATTCTCAGGCATTGGAATTTTTCAAAAGATTTTTAAGACATAGGGATCTTAACCCTGAACTAGCTCATGATGCAAATTTGAGATTAGCTGATTGTTATGTTGATATGGGAGATTATTCCAGCGCTATGGCAATGTATGACAAAGTAATTGCTTCAAATGACTGGGATGCATCGTATGCGCTTTATCAGAAAGCTTATTGTTACGGAGCTCAGGGCGATTTTCACCGTAAGGTGAATACCTTATCGCAGTTGATTTCCAGATACCCGAGTTCACCTTATTACACCAGAGCGTTGTATGATATGGCAGATACTTACGGAAGTGCACTAAATAGTACAAAAGAAGCAATCTCTTATTTTCAGCAACTGGTCAAGGAAAAACCGCATGATGCATATGCCAGGAAAGCTTTGGTAAAGATGGGTTTACTTTACTATAAAAACAATCAGAACATCAGAGCAATAACTGTTCTAAAGCAGGTGATTGCACTTTATCCGGCAACCAATGACGCACGTGTGGCGTTGAGTACACTGCAGGATATTTATAAAGATATGGGAAGTCTTAGCACTTATTTTGCTTATGCAAAAACTTTGAGTTTTGTACAGGTTTCACAAAGTCAGGAAGATTCACTTACTTTTTCGGTGGGCGAGGATGCTTATCTTGCCGGAAATTGTAGGAAAGTTATTTCTTCACTAACAGATTATTTGCAAAAGTTTCCTAAAGGAGGATTTGTCCTGAAAGCATATTCTTTTTTAGCGCATTGTTATGCTGGCCAGCAAGATACAACTTCAGCTTTGAATTATTACGATAAGATTATTGCTTTTCCTCAAAACGATTATACAATTCATGCTTTGACAAGGGCAGCACGTATGCGTTACATAATGAAGGATTATGCTAAAGCATTCATAGATTACAAGGAACTTTCGAGCCTTACAGATGATCCTTCATTAAAACTGGAAGCCATTGATGGCTCCATGCGTTCTGCTTTCTTTTCCGGAAATTATCAGGCCGCAAATCAGTTTGCACAGCAAATACTGATGACACCCAAAATTGTAAACGACCAAATTATTTTTGCGCATTATGTTTTGGCTAAAACCTATTTGAGTCTGGGCAATAAAGAACAAGCAGCTTACGAATTCAAGATTACCAATAAACTTTCAAAGGGGCAGTTTGGGGCTGAAGCAAACTATAATCTTGCACTTATGGCTTTTCAGGATAAGAATTATAAAGAGGCGCAAAAACTTGCTTTTGGCCTTTCGGAAAATTATCCGGATGAAGTTTATTGGGTTGCGAAAGGATTCATACTTCTGGCTGATACTTATGTTGCCCAGGGTAATGTTTTCCAGGCAAGAGAAACACTAAAAAGTGTTATAGACAACTATCCTGGTAAGGATTTAAAAGAGCTGGCAAAGCAGAAGCTGGAACAGTTGCCAAAGGAACAAAATTCACAGGTGAATAAATAATGGTTTAATTTTTTATTGCTTAAAATGCTGAATATGTTAATGATAAAATATATCAAGATTAGTACTGGTTTGTTTTTTTCAGCTTTGATGTTTATGGGTGTTCAAGCATTTGGACAAACTCGTGCAGACTCTCTTAATCCCAAACATCAGGAAAATGTGACGGTTTATGGCACATCAAAACCTGTTATTGAAAAGGCATATAAAATTAACCAAAAACCACAGCTTCCAAGGATTGATATGCCATCAACCACGTTTACTGATGATTTTACAGGACAGGAGATGCCTACCACCATCACATTGCAACCAATAAAGCCTGCCTTGATTACTGAGGAAATCAAAAATACCACATGGAATAATGTTTTCAGGTTGGGAGTTGGAAGCCGTATTTCACCATATGCTGAATTTTTTCACTCCAGCGGTGTGGAATCGTCTTATAGATTTAATGTGCATTTATATCATTATTCGTCGTTTGCCAACATTAAAAACTATCTTCCCAGCCCTTATTCAAATACCTCTGCGGAAGTAGATTTTGAGAAATATTTTGACTATCACATTCTGGGTTTTAAAGCTGCCTATAAATTAAATGCGAATCGTTATTATGGACATGAAACATCTCATGACACAATTGCGTTTAATAAAAAAGATAACCGATTTAAACAGCGCTATCAGGAGGGCTCATTTTCTATTGATTATGCAAGCACTTACAGAGATTTCGACAAACTTCATCACAGAATTCAAGCTTCTACATATTACATCTCTGATATTCACGGAACTTCGGAACTTTTTGCCGGTATTAATTTTGATGTTCACAAGGCATTTGAGGTTTATAATGTCTTTAACCATCAACAGTTAGGTATTGTAGGAAAGTATTCTTTATATCAGGAAAAAACCAATCTTGGGCAAAACAGAGATAATTATATTGGAGGCATGCCTTATTTTGATGCGAAATATGGTATTATTTCTTTCAGAGCCGGACTTAATGTTCAATGGTTGATGTCGTATAATGTTAAGCTACATTTTTATCCCTATTTGGATGCTAAATTCAATGTTATTCCACAACGCTTTTCTCTGTTTGCAGGTGTGAAGGGAGGGCTGAAAAAGAATAGTTTAGCTGTTCTTGCAGATGAAAATCCGTTCCTTTCTTCTTACAATAATGAATACCATTGGCAGAATAACAAGCTGGAATTTTATGGTGGGTTTAAAGGCAATATTGCCAGAAGACTTGATTTTGAAGTTAGTGCAGGTTATCAGACATTTCAGGATATGGCGTTCTTTGATTATCCCATATTTAGTAGTCCTGATAGCTCCATGTCAGGCCCCAATCCGTTCAGTTATCTGAATGTTTTTAATGTAAAATATGCAAGTGGTAACCTTATGGCGTTTTCTGCGGGGCTTACTTATGTTAATTCTAGTAATGTAAAAGTCTGGCTGCTTGGTAATTATAATCGATATAACATGGATGGTAATTATCGTCCGTTGTACAAACCCCTTCAAGAAGTTCGTTTTGGGTGTTCTATTAGGATGAGTGGAAAATTCAGACCATGGATTGAAGCATACTATATGGGGAATCGATGGGCAAGTTATCAGTTAACGAGTTCTGGGACAGGCAACTCATCTTATTTTTATGAGTTGCCAGCATATTATGACATTAATTTTGGAAGTGATTATCAAATCAGTACACAATTATCCGCATTTCTAAAAATTACCAATCTGTTGAATCAGAAATATTTACAATTTAATAGTTACCCGGTAAAAGGACTCGAAGTTATGCTTGGAGCAGCCTACAGATTTTAAAGAAAAATATTTTCGATATTGAACTAAAATGAATTCTCAAAATACACAGAGATAAATAGTTATTAATCATTTTAATTGTTCATAACTTACCTTGTGTTAGATCAGGTATGAGGAGAATAAACAGGTTTTTTTTGTACCTTTGCCAATCTTATATCTAGAAAAGAGGGTTTCATAGATTTTTATTATGACAGACGAACAAAAACACATTGCTGGTGAGCAATACACAGCCAACAATATTACAGTTTTAGAAGGTCTTGAGGCAGTAAGGAAACGGCCTGCTATGTATATCGGCGATATTGGTACGCGTGGATTACATCATTTGGTTTACGAGGTAGTGGATAACTCCATCGATGAAGCCATGGGCGGTTACTGTAATGAGATTTTTGTTACAATCCACGAAGGGAACGCTATTTCTGTGTTAGACAATGGACGTGGTATTCCTACAGGGATTCATGAAAAAGAAAACCGATCGGCACTGGAGGTTGTTATGACTGTTTTGCATGCCGGTGGTAAATTTGATAAAGGATCTTATAAGGTTTCAGGCGGTTTGCACGGTGTTGGAGTCAGCTGCGTGAACGCTTTATCCACCAAACTGGTGGCTACAATTTACCGGGAAGGCAAGATTTTCCAGCAGGAATACAGCATTGGAAAACCACTAGAACCTGTAAAAGAGATTGGTGAGACCACAAAAACGGGAACTGAAATTTATTTTGAACCCGATGCAAGCATTTTTACGCTGGTTGAATATGACTTTTCTGTCCTGGCTGCCCGCTTGAGGGAACTTGCTTTCCTAAACAAGGGCATCAGTCTGACGCTCACCGACGAGCGTGAAAAAAATGAAAAGGGAGAATACAAATCCGAATTTTTCCATTCGGAAAATGGTTTGGCCGATTTTATTGAATATCTGGATATGAGTCGTGAAAAGCTCATTCCTGATATTATTACAATGGAAGGCGAAAAGAGCGGAGTACCGATCGAAGTGGCTATGCAATATAGTACTTCGTTTACGGAAAATCTCCATTCTTATGTAAATAATATCAATACACATGAAGGCGGTACACACCTTGCCGGTTTCCGCCGTGCACTGACTCGTACTCTGAAGACTTATGCAGAGAAGTCAGGAGCTTTGGCAAAATTGAAATTCGATATTAATGGTGATGACTTCCGCGAAGGATTGACTGCTGTGATTTCAGTAAAAGTTGCGGAACCTCAGTTTGAAGGTCAGACCAAAACCAAATTAGGAAACTCAGATGTGATGGGAGTTGTTGACCAGATGGTGAGTGAATCACTGAATATTTATCTGGAGGAACATCCCAAAGAAGCACGGACTATTGTTCAGAAAGTAATTTTGGCTGCAACTGCAAGAAATGCCGCTCGTAAAGCGCGTGAACTGGTGCAAAGAAAAAATGTGCTTTCAGGTTCAGGTTTACCTGGAAAACTTTCGGATTGTTCTGAACGTAATCCTGAAATGTGTGAGATTTATCTGGTTGAGGGAGATTCTGCAGGTGGCACTGCAAAACAGGGTCGCGACAGAAAGTTCCAGGCTATACTTCCCTTGAGGGGAAAGATTCTGAACGTAGAAAAGGCACTCCCTTACAGAGCTTTCGAAAGTGAAGAAATCAAGAATATTTATACAGCTTTAGGTGTGAGAATTGGTACCGAGGAGGATTCTAAGGCATTGAATCTGGACAACCTCCGTTATCATAAAGTTATTATCATGACCGATGCTGATGTTGACGGTAGCCATATTGCCACTTTAATTATGACTTTCTTTTTCCGTTATATGCGTGAATTAATAGAGCGCGGACATGTTTACATTGCAACGCCTCCGTTGTATCTGATTCGTAAAGGAAAAACAGAACGTTATTGCTGGACAGAGGAAGAGCGTATGCAGATTATCCAGGAACTTTCTACAGATGGAACGGATAAGGGAATGCATATTCAGCGTTACAAAGGTCTTGGTGAAATGAATGCCGAACAGTTGTGGTCAACTACCATGGACCCGGAACGAAGGATTTTGCGTCAGGTAAACATTGAAAATGGCTCTGAATGCGATCGCGTGTTCTCCATGCTCATGGGTGATGAAGTGGCTCCACGTAGAGAATTCATAGAAGCCAATGCAAAATATGCCAATATTGACGCTTAATAACGTTAGGATATTTAAAAAAAGGCGGTCTTTTGACCGCCTTTTTTTGTTTTCCGGAAATAAAAAAAGACCGCAAAACTTACGGTCTTTCTGGGTGGAAGATGGGACTTGAACCCACGACCCCTGGAACCACAATCCAGTGCTCTAACCAGCTGAGCTACATCCACCATTTGGGGCTGCAAATATACAATATTTTCTTTCAGTCAAGAATTAGTTTGTAAAATTGGAGTAAAAATTTCAGGAGAATTTTTCGAACGGAAAAATGAGTGGTGCTTTGTTTTTTTATCTTTGAGACAATGTTATTTAAACACTTCACTGAAGATACTTCCGGTTCTCTTTCCAGGCTTGCCTGGGAAAAATTCAAACGCAACTTTCAGGGAATGATTGCGCTGGGCTTGATATTATTTGCCATGCTGGTAGGGCTGTTTTCTTATTTGATAATCCCGGATTCAACCCCGGATGCCAACAGGCAAATATTGGAGATTGCGACACAGAAACCTGGATTTAAAGTTAAAATGTTGAGAGTTAGGAAAAATGAGCCTCCGATCGAGGTTTCATTTTTACATAAAATGCTGTTTGGCAAAAGAAGTAATTACACGCTTGTACCCATCGAATCATGGCATTTTGAAAAAGGAAATCTTATAGTCAAAGTTTTTGATGCTGATCATGACGGATTGGTTCAAAACTATGATATAGCCGATATTTTATATCCGCTGCAAGGAAAAACAAAGGTTTCAGGGGAGGTGATTACTTTTACTGAACTGAACGGAATCAGGAAGACGGAGAATATTGCATTGATGCAAAAGCAAATTCTTGCAAGCAATATTATTTCAAAAACTTTTTTGCTGGGAACTGATCAGTTTGGCAGAGATCTTTTCAGCCGATTGATTCTGGGAACACGCATCAGCCTTTCTGTAGGATTTGTAGCTGTGGGAATTTCTTTGATTATTGGCATTTTGCTGGGGTCTTTTGCCGGTTTTTATCAGGGCAGGGTGGATGATGTCATTAGTTGGTTTATCAATGTAGTTTGGTCCATTCCGACTTTATTATTGGTCATTGCTATCACTTTTGCTTTGGGGAAAGGATTTTGGCAGATCTTTTTTGCAGTTGGCCTTACTATGTGGGTGGAAGTGGCCCGTGTGGTGCGAGGCCAAATGATGAGTGCACGTCAATATGAATATGTTGAGGCTGGTATAGCACTTGGATACTCCAAGTTCAGGATTATGATAAAACATATTCTGCCTAATATCCTGAGTCCGGTCATTGTTATTTCAGCAGCTAATTTTGCTTCTGCTATCCTTATAGAAGCAGGCCTGAGCTTTCTGGGAATCGGTGTGCAGCCTCCTATTCCTTCCTGGGGAAATATGATTAAAGAATATTACAGTTTTATTGTGCTGCATTCGGCATATCTTGCTATTGTTCCAGGGGTGGCTATTGTCGTCCTTGTACTCGCATTTATGACGCTGGGAAACAGCCTACGTGATGCCCTTGATGTGAAAGAAGAAGTTAGGTCCTAGCAAAAATTCCTCTTGTTTCTGGCAAAGAAATTCGAAAAATTGTTATAATTTTAGATTCTTTAAAACCTTTAAACCCAATATAATCATGAAAAAGAGGATATTTTTTGTCATTTTTGCACCTGTCTTTTTATTGAGCTCCTGTGTTCAAAACAAAAAGCAAGTTTTTGTTTATCCAAAAGCGAAAAAAGTGGATACTGTAGATACCTATTTTGGCCATAAAGTGCCCGATCCTTATCGTTGGCTTGAAAACGATAATTCTGCTGAAACCAAACAGTGGGTGGCAGAAGAAAACAAACTGACGATGGACTATCTGTCTAAGATACCGTTTCGTGAAAAATTACGTGAACGTTTGACACAGATTTGGAACTATCCCAAATACGGAGTCCCTTTCAAAAGAGGGGGGATATATTTCTTTTTTAAGAATGATGGTGTTCAGAATCAGAGTGTTTTGTACATGCAGAAGAATCTTGAAGCTACACCCGAAGTTCTGTTAGATCCCAATAAGCTTTCAAACGATGGAACGGTAGCGCTGGCATCCATAGGAATTTCAAAAAATGGCAAATACCTCGCTTATGGAATTGCAAGAGGAGGTTCAGATTGGAATGAGATCTTTGTAATGAATATCGCCACTCGGAAGATGCTTCCTGACAGCATTAATTGGGTGAAATTTTCGGG
The DNA here is from genome assembly GCA_014860665.1 of Bacteroidales bacterium. Classification (GTDB taxonomy): domain Bacteria; phylum Bacteroidota; class Bacteroidia; order Bacteroidales; family F082; genus Sulfidibacterium. The sequence continues at coordinate 42,368 of JACZJI010000049.1, forward strand.
CATATCCTGGAAGGGCGACGGATTCTTTTATTCTGCCTATAGTGCTCCTAAAAAAGGTGAAGAACTCCTGCAGCAAAACCGTTTTCATAAAGTATTTTATCACAAGCTGGGTACAAAACAGGATAAAGATTTGCTCATCTTCCATAATGATAAGTACCCATTGAGGAATTATTATGCATATACAACCCGTGACGAAAAGTTTTTGATTGTCAGTGAGTCAGAATCAACAAGCGGAAATGCGTTGTATGCAGCCCGGTTGGATGATGTAAATCATTTGCGTTTTGTGAATTTATATAGCGACTTTAAATATGATAACTCTGTAGTGGGGCATTTGGGTGATGATTTACTTGTCCTTACTAATGAGAATGCTCCATTTTATAAGCTGGTAAAAATCAATATTAATCATCCTGAGAAGCAGGCCGTCATTCTTCCTGAAAAAAATAATGAAAAAGAAGTGTTACAATCGGTAGATTTTCTTGGAAATCAGATTTTTGGTGAATATTTGAAAGATGCCAGCAGCCGTGGATATTTCTATGATTACAATGGGAAATATTTAGGAGAGTTGAATCTTCCTGAAATGGGTACTATTAGCGGACTGAGTGGCGAAAAAGGCGATGATGAAGCATTCTACGGTTTTACTTCATTCACAGTTCCAACAACAATATTTTCTCTGAACGTAAAGACACACCAATCTACAATTTTCAAGAAACCTCAGGTTAACTTCAATCCTGACGAATTTGTTACGAAACAAGTATTCTACAGAAGTAAAGACAGTACTTTGATTCCCTTGTTTATTACATACAAAAAAGGAATAGAATTAAATGGTGAGAATCCGACTTTATTGTATGGTTATGGCGGCTTTAATATTAGTCTGACACCGGGATTCAGTATTAGTCGAATTGCCTTTTTAGAACAGGGAGGAATATATGCAGAAGCCAATCTCCGCGGTGGTGGCGAATATGGGGAGGAGTGGCATTTAGCAGGAACTAAAATGCATAAGCAAAATGTGTTTGATGATTTTATTTATGCTGCACATTATCTGATCAATGAAAAGTATACCAATAGCGATAAGCTTGCCATTATGGGAGGCTCCAATGGCGGTTTGTTGATTGGTGCCTGTATGACTCAACAACCTCAATTATTCCGCGTTGCTATTCCTATGGTAGGGGTTATGGACATGCTTAGATATCAGAAATTTACCATTGGTTGGGCTTGGGCATCAGATTATGGTCGCAGTGATGAAAGCGAAGCAATGTTTAAATATCTCTATGGTTACTCTCCGTTGCATAATATTAAAAAAGGGGTACTTTATCCTGCTACGTTGGCCATAACAGCCGATCATGATGACAGAGTTGTTCCGGGACATACTTTTAAATTTATGGCAACATTGCAGGCAGATGCTTTACCGGAACGCCCGGCTTTAGTCAGAATTGAGACCAGAGCAGGGCATGGTGTAGGAAAACCTACTTCCAAGCAGATTAATGAATCTACAGATGTCTATTCATTTATAATGTATAACCTTGGAATGAAGCCGCATTTTGAATAATTCAGGATAAGACTAATGAGGTAGTTAAAGGTAGGTTTTGTTATGTTATTTTAACAATTTTTATAAGAGCAAGAAGTTAGAATAGATATTCATAAACGGTCATTTTCCAGAAGAGTTATTCCGGAAAATGGCCGTTTCTTTTGTAAATCAAAATGTTAAATAAGGTTTGTAATGTGAGTATTTATATTGAATTTAAATTATGGATAGGGTAGTTTGCTCCCATTTCTTTTAATTTTGTTACCAAACTCTCTATATGGAAAAGATTTATCTCATTCTTGTAATTGTACTTTTTCTTTTAGCAATTTCTGATTTAATTGTTGGTGTAAGTAACGATGCCGTTAACTTTTTGAATTCTGCCGTTGGATCGAAAGTAGCCTCATTTAAAGTGATCATTATCATGGCTGCATTGGGAGTTATGGTGGGAGCCACATTCTCAAGTGGTATGATGGAGGTTGCCCGAAAAGGGATTTTTCATCCTCAGATGTTCTATTTCTCTGAAATAATGATCATCTTCCTGGCAGTGATGACAACTGATGTTATTATGCTGGATACGTTTAATACATTTGGGTTGCCAACTTCAACAACGGTTTCCATTGTTTTTGAATTGCTTGGATCTGCGGTTGCAATGGCTTCAATAAAACTTTCGGCGTCCCCGGAAGTAATGGCATCTTTCAAAAACTATCTGTTTGAAAACCATTTTATTACAAGCATCGATCAGACACTCAATTTAGGTGACTTTATAAACTCGGGAAAAGCTCTGGCTATTATTTCCGGAATATTGTTCTCCGTTGCAGTAGCTTTTGTTGTAGGAGCTGTTATACAATATATTGTCCGCATTATTTTCTCCTTTAACTATAAGAAAAGGATGAAATGGTTCGGTGGCCTATGGGGGGGAATTGCTTTTACGGCAATTACATATTTTATTGTGATTAAAGGCGCCAATGGCGTAAGCTTTTTGTCGCAATCTGCTAAAGAATGGATGCATAATAATACAGGCCTCATAATGGTTTACAGTTTCATTATGTGGACCATTTTGTTGCAAATGCTAAACTGGCTTTTCAAAATTAATATTCTGAAAACTATCGTTTTGATAGGTACCTTTTCACTGGCTTTGGCATTTGCCGGAAACGACCTTGTTAATTTTATCGGTGTCCCGATTGCAGGTTATAACGCATATGAAGTTTATGCCCATACGGCAGGTGCAAATGCTCATACGCTTCCCATGATTGCTTTAGGGGGAAAAGTAGCTACTCCAACTACATTTCTGTTGCTAGCAGGTTTGGTTATGGTCTTAACGCTGGCAATTTCCAAAAAGGCCAAAACTGTTATTAAAACTTCCGTGGACCTTAGCCGTCAGGATGAGGGGGATGAACGTTTCAAAGCAAGTGCTCTTTCAAAAGCTATCGTTCGCTCATCAATTAATCTTTCAAAAGGAATTAATAAGATTATGCCAGGCAGGCTTGCAAAAGCTATTGATAGACAGTTTGAGCCCTATACAGATGTGGCAGTAAAACCAAAAGATGCACCGGCTTTCGATTTGATTCGGGCATCCGTAATTTTGGTTATTTCCAGTTTGCTGATTGCCTTGGGAACTTCCCTTACACTGCCTCTTTCTACGACTTATGTGACTTTTATGGTTGCCATGGGAACATCGTTGGCCGATAAAGCCTGGGATAGGGAAAGTGCTGTTTACAGAATCTCCGGAGTGTTTTCTGTTATTGGAGTTTGGTTCCTGACAGCATTTACAGCTTTCTCGATTTCATTTATTTTGGTTTACGCTTATTACTACGGTGGAAATGTGGTCGTATTCTTCTTTCTTGCGCTGATAGTATTCCTCGTTTATCGCTCGCACAGGGTACATGGTAAAAAACTGAAAGAGGCTCAACAGGATGGTGAGGGAGTTTACGGAATAACCGACGAGAATCTTCTTGATCGTACAAAGTTTACATTGATCAGCAACATTAAAAAGATTAATCGCGAATTCCATCATATTGTTGATGGCCTGGAAAAAGAGGATATCAAGCAACTGAAAAAATCTAAGAAGGTGATTGATGAAATGGCCTCAAGGACCAAATATCTCAAAAACCACATTAATGTTATTATTGAGAGACTAAGAGGGGAATCCGTTGATACATCTTATTACCTAGTCGAGGTTCTTGATTACATGCGTGAGATGATCCACAGTATATCTTTTGTGAACGGACCAGCTCTTACTCATGTTGACAATAATCACAAACCACTTAAAATAGAACAGGTGGAAGAATTGCATATGCTTTCAAGTTACGTTGAAAGATTCCTAAAAATGGTAACTGAGAGTTTTGTTAATAACGATTTTTCAGGGCAGCAAATCATTTTGAAATTACAAAAAGAGTCTATTGATTACCTCGAAACATGTCGAAAAGCGCAAATCAGACGTATTAAAGGGGGGTTAGTAGGAACACGTAATAGCGTTCTATACTTGAATTTATTGAGCGAAACGAAAAATCTTTTACTTCAGACAGGAAATCTGTTTAAATCAGAACGGGACTTCGTTAGCATCAAAAACAATCATGATTGATGCTCAGGTGAAAACAAGATTTTTTGTTTGAAATTTTGAATTATTTGGAGGCGAGGAGAAAACGATCCTTGCCTCTGAAATCCTGACGAAGTAAAATGTGATTGAAAGAATAATCCTTAGTCAACTCAGTTAAGGCTTTTCCATAATTTTCATTGATTTCTAAGAAGATATATCCTTCTTTTGACAGATGCTCTTTACTGAATTCCAGTATTTTATTATAAAAGAAAAGGGGATCTTTTTCAGGAGCAAACAAAGCGGATTGTGGTTCCCATTCCAGAACATTACTGCTCATTTGATTTTTGTCTTCGTAAGTCACATATGGAGGGTTGCTAACAATGATATCATAGCATTCTAAACTTTCATATTGCTTTGAATCAGTTATATCAATGTTCAATAATTCGATCTCCACTTTATTGTTCTGAGCATTTTTCTCAGCAATTTTTAAAGCTTCTTTGGAAACGTCCAGCCCTGCAATCTCACATTGAGTAAGGTTACTTTTCAAGGCAACTGCAATACAACCACTCCCTGTTCCTATATCCAAAATTTTTTTGTTTATAAAACCATATTTAGCTATCAAATCAACTAGTTCTTCGGTTTCAGGTCTGGGAATTAAAACATCAGGACTTACCACAAAACGTAATCCGCAAAAAGTCGTTTCTCCCAGTATATACTGAATAGGTTCCGATTTTAAAAGTCGTTTCATTGCAAAATGAACTTTCAGTAATTCCGATTCAGAAAGCCGTAATTCAGGGTTTAAAGCTTGTGCAATACGGTTTAACCCCAAATAGTGTTCTATGAGAATATTTATCAGATTTTCCGTCTCCTCTGGAGCATAGATTTCCTTCAATTGACTGCGGAAAATTGGTTTTAGATCTGATAAACGATTTGATGGATAGTTCATATTGCAAAATAAGCTCATTTTTGTCAGAAACCATATGTTTCATTCTACTTTCCCTTTTAGTTTCCGGTGCACTTTTTTAGCTTTGTAGTCATGGAAGATTCTAAAGTATTTATCATTACAGGAGAACAGGGGAGAGGAAAAACGACTTTCCTGAAATTGCTTTTACCCGAGCTGGAACGCCTGGATATTAAGGTCATTGGCTTTTACGCTGATGGGCAATGGAAAAATGATGTCAGAGTAAGGTTTGATGTCGTGGATATACAAAGTCGAAAAAGTCATCTTTTGTGCTCAGATGAGCCCAATGCAGAATTTGAAAGAATTGGAAGGTATTATTTTGACCCGAAAACGATCCTTTGGGGCGAAGATTTATTATTGAATGAAGATCGAACCGGTAAGTGTTTATTTGTTATAGATGAGATTGGAAAATTCGAGATAGCACAAAAAGTCTGGCACAATGTATTAAGAGAGTTGCTGGATATTAGAATGCCTATTTTGATAACAGTAAGAAAAGAAATTTTGGAACGAGTAATTGAATATTTTCAGATACAAGATCCCATAGTTTTTAGATTGGATAGCACACAAAAAAAAGTTGCCCAAGCTATCGCCGGGCAACTCTGATTTTTTATTTAAATACTAAAAAAAGTTTACTATTCAACTTTTGTATGGTTTACAATTTCCTCATCAACCAGAATACGGCCACAGTATTCACAAACAATGATCTTTTTGTGAAGTTTAATATCCATCTGATGCTGGGCAGGAATTTTGTTAAAACAGCCACCACAAGCATCACGTTCTATCTTAACAACAGCCAGTCCGTTACGGAAATTTTTCCTGATTCTTTTATAAGCAGAAAGCAATCTGTCTTCAATAAAATGCTCATTTTCTTTTGATAAACGGATTAGCTCTTTTTCTTCTTTTTCAGTTTCGGAAACAATGCCACTTAATTCAGCCCTTTTATCTTCAAGATCTTGCTGGCGATATGACATTTTTTCCTGAGTATCCTCGATCTCAGTAATCAGATTTTCAATCTGTTGTTTTGCTTCCTTCGTTTTCTTTTCAGCAAGCTGAATTTCAAGATTCTGGAACTCAACTTCTTTGCTCAGTGAATCATATTCGCGGTTATTACGAACATTCATCTGCTGTTCTTCGTATTTTTTGATAAGGGATTTGCTCTCTTTGACAGCACTTTCTTTTTCAACAATGAAGTGTTCGAAACGGCTTTTTTCCTCTTGCAAGTTTGAAATACGGGTTACCAATCCTTCAATTTCGTCTTCAAGGTCTTCAACCTCAAGGGGTAACTCGCCTCTAATTATTTTAATTTTGTCTATTTGGGAATCGATTTGTTGAAGGTTGTACAGGGAAATCAATTTCTTTTCTACGCTAACTTCGCTTTCAACCTGAGTGTTATTTTCCTTTGTTATAATAAATTAAGTTACAGAACTACATAAAAGAGACAGGATTTGTATTCATATTTGAAATTCGGAGTGCAAAATTAGGAAATTTTTTTGTTATTAAATCAAATAATAACTCTTTCGTAAATTGCTCAGTTTCATAATGTCCTGCGTCTACCAGCGTCATTTCTCCATGATAAAGGAAGAAATCATGGTATTTTAAATCGGCAGTTACAAATAAATCGGCACCTTGACGGTAAGCGTCTTCCATTAAAAAGCTGCCACTTCCTCCGCAGATTGCTACTTTTTTTACTTTCCTGGTTGAGTGAAACGGACCATGCCGCAGTCCTGATGCCTGCAGGGTCATTTTAAGTTCTTTCAGAAATTCTTCGATATCTGTTTCCTTTTCTAATATTCCTATCAGTCCGGAACCAATATTTTCACTTTTGTTAGTCAACGGATAGATATCATAAGCAACTTCTTCGTAAGGATGTACTTCGAGCATAGCATTGATGACTTTTGAAATCATCCACCTAGGAACGATGGTTTCAATTCTGATTTCGTTTTCAAAGTGGGTTTTCCCTATTTCTCCAACATAAGGATCAGCGCCTTCTCCTGCTTTAAAACTTCCTTGTCCTTCTGTATTATAACTGCAATGGCTATAATTTCCAATATGTCCGGCACCTGCATCCAGCATACTGTTTCTGACTTCTTCGGCATGACTCTGAGGGCAAAATACCACCAGTTTATTCAACTCACCTCCTTTAGAATACAATACTTTTGTTTGCTTTAACCCGATTTTTTTTGCCAGCGCTCCGTTCACGCCTCCTGAAATATTATCAAGATTGGTGTGAATTGCATAGATTGCCACATCATTTTTGATAGCTTTCACAACAAGATTTTCCACCAGATTTCCTCCATTGAGTTTTTTTAGTCCTTTAAAAATGAGCGGATGGTGTGAAATAATTAAATCACATCCGTTTTTTATAGCCTCATCCATTACTTCTTCTGTAACATCAAGACTTATAAGTGCTTTGTTGATGTTTTTATCTGGTGAACCTATCAGTAATCCGGAGTTATCATATGATTCCTGTAGTCCCAAAGGGGCAATTTGTTCTAAAAAATCAGTAATTTTTTTTATTTTCATGAAGACTTAAGTTTGTGATTCTGGAAAAAATAAGGCTTAAACCCTTATTTTTGGAAAAATTTTCATAAAATTACGCAATTTTTAACTCAAAAAAGATCGAAGTTTTTTACAAATTGATTTTTCAATGTGGCGACTGGTATTACTTCCGGTGAGTTTTATTTTTGGTTTAGGGATCAGAATACGGCATTTTTTGTTTAATATAGGAATTCTGTCTTCTAAATCATATGAAATGCCCATCATCAGTGTGGGAAATCTAAGCCTTGGAGGCAGTGGAAAAACTCCACATACGGAATATCTTGTACGTCTCCTGTTGAAAGAAAAAAAGAAAATTGCCATTCTTTCGCGAGGATATGGAAGAAAGACTAAGGGGTATTTTAAAGCTACTCCTGAATCTGATTCTACTCAAATTGGTGATGAACCAACGCAGTTTCAAAAGAAATTTGGAAAACATATCACGCTAGCCGTTGATGGAAGTAGGCGAGAGGGGATTGAGACCCTTATGAAAGAAGACAAAGATATGGATGTGATTTTGCTGGATGATGCGATGCAACACAGATTTGTTAAGCCTGGATTTTCAATATTGCTAACTGATTACAGAAAGCTTTATTCTGATGATTATCTTTTCCCGGCCGGTGGACTTCGTGATGTGAAATCAGCAGCAAGAAGGGCAGATGTAATTATCGTTTCCAAAACGGAAAGGATGCTCTCGCCAATAGTCAGAAAAGATATTCATAAAAAACTTAATGTAGCAGATCATCAGAAATTATATTTTTCGTATTTACATTATGACAAGCTAGTGTCGCTGCATGATTTTGAGAGAAGAAATAACGAGAAAAAATATTCGATAATCGTACTTTTTTCCGGAGTAGCGAATTCCTATCCTTTAAAGGATTATTTACGTTATCGTTGCCGGGAATTAATATCTCTGGATTTTCCTGATCACCATTACTACACACGAAAGGATGTTGAGCTGATAGCCAGAACTTACGAGGATCAATTTACCAGAAACAAAGCGATCATTACTACGGAAAAGGATGCTATGAGATTGATAAATTCTCCCTATCTTCGCATTCTTGAAGATTTACCAGTGTATTTCCTGCCTATTGAGGTGAAATTTCATGGTGAGGATGGTGAAGAGTTTAATGATCAAATTCTGAAATATGTTAGAGAAAATCCAAGAAAGCGTTGAATTTATTAAAGGCAAAACCAGCGTTAACCCTAAAGTAGCAATTATCCTTGGCTCAGGATTAGGCGATTTGGCTGATGAAATCAAGGTAACTGAAAAAATTTCCTATAAAGACATTCCAAATTTTCCTGTTTCGACCATCAAAGGTCATAACGGTCAGTTGATTTTCGGTACCTTGAATGATGTTGAAGTGGTTGCCATGCAAGGACGTTTTCACTTTTATGAAGGTTATAATATGACTGAAGTTACATTCCCTGTCAGGGTTTTTAAAAAGCTGGGAATTGAGTATTTGTTTGTCTCCAATGCGAGCGGTGGTGTCAATCCTAATTTTAGCGTAGGCGATATTATGTTTATTTCTGATCATATTAACCTGATGCCTAACCCATTGCTGGGAAAAAATTATGACAGCTTAGGTCCGCGGTTTGTAGATATGAGTCAGGCCTACGACAAGGAATTGCTAAAGAAAGCAGAAAAAGTGGCTCAGGAACATGGAATTCATTATCAGAAAGGTGTTTATGCCGGTTCTTCAGGCCCTACTTATGAAACACCTTCTGAATACAGATACATGCGTTTTTTAGGTGCAGATGCTGTCGGAATGTCAACTGTTCCTGAAGTCATTGTGGCACGTCATATGGACATGAGAGTTTTTGCTGTTTCGGTCATTTCTGATTTGGGAGTAGAAGGCAAAATCGTTGAGATTTCGCATCAGGAAGTATTGGCTGCCGTGCAAGCTGTTACCCCGAAATTGATCACGATCATCAAAGATTTGGTGCCACAGTTGTAGCAAATACCTGCAACTTTTACGACGATTAACCATTATGCCGTTGGAAAAAAATAAGGTTTATTTTATTTCAGATTTCCATCTGGGAATTCCTGACCATGATTCAAGTCTGGAAAGGGAAAAACTGCTGGTTCAATGGCTTGATATGGCCTGGAAAGATGCCGCGGAAATTTTCCTGATGGGAGATATTTTTGACTTTTGGTTTGAGTATAAAACCGTAGTTCCAAAAGGCTATGTGAGGTTTCTTGGAAAATTGGCAGAAATTGCTGATTCAGGGGTTCCTGTTCATGTTTTCCGGGGTAATCATGATTTATGGGCTTTCAATTATCTGGAAAAGGAAATAGGGGTGAAGCTTTATCGTAAGCCCATTATTCGAGAAATGTACGGTAAAGTATTTTATCTGGCTCATGGCGACGGTCTCGGACCGGGAGATCGCAGTTATAAGTTTTTGAAAAAGGTTTTTGAGTTTCGCCCCAATCAATTTTTATTCAGTTGGCTACATCCTGATTTAGGAGCTGCTATGGGTAATTATTTTTCACGACGAAGCCGATTGGCAAAAATTAATTATGCAGCTGTTCAGGAACAATATTTCGAACGGGAAAAAGAAATTCTATTCCATTATGCCAGGAAAAAAGCTTCTGAACTTCCCAATGTTGATTTTTTTGTGTTTGGTCATCGGCATATTCCATTGCAGGAACCGGTCACTGATAAAGCAAATTTGATCATTTTGGGAGACTGGATTTCACATTTCAGTTACGGTGTTTTTGAAAACGGTGTTTTCGAAGTCAGAACTTTCGACATCTGAAAATTTCTTTTTTTAATATTTCGGATTTGGGATAAAGACATACATTAGTGTGCCCTTTTGTGTAAATTTGTCCGAAGAAAAATCTCTTCTTAAGATATGCTATCACATCTTTCCATAAAGAATTATACGCTGATTGACCGGGCGGAAGTGAGTTTCCTACCCGGTTTTACTGTTATTACAGGTGAGACCGGAGCCGGTAAATCCATTTTACTGGGTGCGCTTTCTCTGTTATTGGGTAAAAGGGCTGATCCTTCGGTTTTGATGGATAAAGATGAGAAATGTGTGGTGGAAGCAACCTTTGACATACATGGTCTGAATCTTGAATCTTTTTTCAGAGAAAACGATCTGGATTATGAGCCGGAAACCGTATTGCGAAGAGAGATTGTCCCTTCCGGGAAATCCAGAGCCTTTGTGAATGACACTCCGGTGAATCTTAATATACTGAAAGATTTGGGTGAGAAGCTGGTGGATATTCATTCGCAGCATCAGACTTTGCTTCTCAATGAAGCAGATTTTCAAAGAGAGGTGTTGGATGGTTATGTAAATGAACCTGAATTACTCAGGGAATATCAAGAGCTGTTTACTCAATATTCTGAATCTGAAAGAAGACTGGCTCAGTTGAATGAGGAAAACCAGCAGGCCCGGCGCGATGAGGATTATTTCAGGTTCCAATTGGAAGAGCTTCAGGCAGCCAGGCTTAATGCTGATGAGCTTCCACAGCTGGAAGAGCGCGCTGCAATGTTATCCCATGCTGAAGAAATAGGAACAAGTGTGGCGTTGGCACGCTCTGTTTTAAAAGAGGATGAACATTCTGTTTTAGATCAGTTGAATCAGGTAAAAGATGCTTTTTCCAGACTGGCTGAATTGCACGGTGGCATTCGTGAATTTGTGGAGCGACTTCGTTCAACTGTTATTGAACTTTCGGATTTATCTGGAGATATAGACCGTTTCTCTGATTTGGCTGACTTTGACCCTGAAGAAATGAAACAGGTGGAAGACAGACTGGATCTGCTTTATCGATTACAGCAAAAGCATCATGTAGATGACATTACCGATTTGATTGAAATCAGGGATGATTTCCAGAAGAAGCTGGACTCCATCATGTCTCTTGATACACAAGTTGAGGAAGAAAAGGCACGTCTTGAAAAGCTTACAGTTGCTTTAGAAGAAAAGGCAAAATCGTTGAGTGGATTAAGGAAGAAGGTTTCTGCCGGATTTGAAAAAGAAGTTGAGGCACTTTTAAAACAGCTGGGCATGAAGGATGCTGTCTTTAAAGTGGAAATCGAGGTGTTAAAAAGATTTACACCATGGGGACGCGACAAAATTACATTCCTGTTTAATGCTAATAAAGGCGGGCAGTTATCCAAAATCTCAAAATCAGCATCCGGTGGAGAGCTTTCTCGCTTGATGTTGGCTTTGAAATCACTGGTGCAACAGGTACAGGTATTACCGACTATTATTTTCGATGAAATTGATTCAGGTGTTTCGGGAGAAATCGCCGGTAAACTTGGAAATATTCTGAAAAAAATGTCATCTCAATTACAGGTGATGGCTATTACACACTTGCCTCAGATTGCAGCCAAGGCAGACGCTCATCTTAATGTTTACAAGGCAGAAAGAGAGGGTGTTACAACTTCCAGGATAGTACCTTTGACCAATGAAGGAAGGCTCGAAGAAATTGCCAAGATGCTGAGTGATGAGAAAATTACTGATGCTGCCCGTCAGGCCGCTTTAGCACTGATGCAGCCATAGTTACAAATTCTTGAAACATTAATTGTACGGTTACTTTTACAAGCCTCGCTAATACAAGGTCATGTATTTTTATTTTCTTTTATATTTGCCACTTAAAATTGTTCTAAATAAATACCAATGGCTTACAATTTATTGAAAGGTAAAAAAGGGATCATCTTTGGTGCGCTGGACAGCAAGTCCATTGCATGGAAGGTGGCAGAAATGGCTTATGCAGAAGGGGCCACTTTTACGCTGAGTAACACTGAAACGGCCCTGCGATTTGGAGAGTTGGATCAACTTGCAGAAAAATGTCATGCAGAAATCATTCCTGCCGATGCTACGAATGTAGATGATTTGCTGAATGTTTTTGAGAAGTCGATGGAAATTCTGGGAGGTAAAGTAGACTTTGTGCTGCACTCCATAGGAATGTCTTTGAATGTTAGAAAGAAGAGGGTTTATAGCGATCTAAATTATCAGTTCCTAAACAAGACACTTGATATTTCTGCTATCTCTTTTCATAAAATGTTGCAGGTAGCTTATAAATTGGACGCCATCAATGAATGGGGTTCTGTTGTTGCGCTGAGCTACATTGCTGCTCAAAGAGTATTGTATGGTTATAACGATATGGCGGATGCCAAATCGTTACTTGAATCCATTGCAAGGAGTTTTGGGTATATTTATGGTCGTGACAGAAAAGTACGGGTCAATACGATTTCTCAGTCTCCAACGATCACTACTGCAGGGTCGGGAGTAAAAGGAATAAATGGATTGATTGACTTTACCGAAAGGATGTCTCCTTTGGGTAATGCGGATGCTGAAGACTGTGCTAATTATTGTGTTGCTTTGTTTTCTGATATCACCCGAAAAGTTACCATGCAAAATCTTTACCATGACGGTGGATTTTCAAGTATGGGTATGAGTTTGAAAGCGATGGCGATGTATAATAAAAGCCTTGAGATAGATATGGGACTTGATCTTCCCCTCGATTTGGATTAGATAAAACAGAAATTGAAAAACGAAAAGCCTGCCATTTGGCAGGCTTTTTTATTTGAAAGCTTCTGAGTGAAAAAATAAAAAATTCATTCTGTTCACAGTTATTCGGTATTTGTGGTTGGCTTTTTCTCCTCTTGTCCTTCCCGGATATTCGCAAAAGCTGTCAATCCGCCGATGACTCCGAGGTTCATGGAATCGAGTGCTGAGCTGGGAACAATAACCATGGAACCTTTTTCTTTTAACCCCTCAAAAAGCATGTTCATGCCACGCAGATGCAGCGCCACAGGATTGTTGATATATTGTTGGCTGGCTTTGGCGAATTTTTCTGCAATCTCAGTTTCAGCAGTCCCTAAAATAACCCTTGCCTGGCGTTCTCTTTGCGCTTGCGCCTGTTTGCTCATGGCATCAGCCAGAGCCTGTGGTATAACAATATCTTTAATGCCAACATTCTGACATGTAATGCCCCATGGATTGGTATTAATGTCGAGTACTTTTTGTAAATCTTCCGCAATTTTATCCCTTTCCTGTAAAAGATCGGCCAGCTCATGTTTGCCGATAATATCTCTTAAACCAGTTTGAGCAATGTAGTATATGGCTCTTTCATATTCCTGAACTTCCAGTGCTGCCTTTTCAACATCCCATACAGTCCAGTAAACAATAGCATCTACATTTACCGGGACAGTATCTTTGGTTAGGGTTTGTTCAGCTTTAAAGTCGGTGACCCTCACACGTTGATCGATAAAAGAATGTACAGTCTCAATGATTGGGATGATGATAAACAAACCGGGACCACTAAGCCCTTTATATTTTCCCATTCTTAAAACCACAGCTTTTTCCCATTGATCTGCAATATGAATGGAACTTGCTATAAGAATAGAGATGATGATAAAAACAACAAGAAGAGGGACATCATATTTTCCTATGAGATGTAATCCAATGAAAATCGCCAGAAGAACAATTAATACGGTCATTGAAACCGGGTTGAAAAAACCCTTAGAGATTTTACTTTTGCTCATTTTGGTTCAGTTTTTGAAGTTGATGAATAAGGTCTTGTGCAGAAAATCCGTAGCTGAAAGCAATGGTAGAAAACTCTTTGCAAATTCCAACGAGTTTTGCGTTTCTTTCTTTCTCGGAGATGTGTAATTCAGATTTACTGATGAATGTGCCCGTGCCCTGTTGCGTTTCAAGAAAATCTTTCATCCCAAGTTCCTGGTAAGCTTTGGCTACTGTATTTAAGCTCACTTTAAGCTCGACGGCAAGGCTGCGTACAGTTGGTAGTTGCTCTCCGACTTTCAGATTTCCGCTAGCGATTCCAAATCGAATCTGATCTATAATCTGACGATAAAAGGGAATGCCTGCTTTGGGGTCTAATTTAAAGTTTATCATAGCTCGGGTTATGCGGTGTCTGGCATAAAGATAAGTTATAAAAGGCTGATCTCCAAATTTATTTTTGTGATTCGGCTCTCTGAAACCAATGTATAAAAGCAATCTTGGAGCATGCAAAATCCACATGCTCTTGCAAGACAGAAAAATAAAAAGTATAACGTATTTGTGCTATCGCGGAAGCAGCAATACAGGGCCAGCTAAATCAGTTTAATGCCATCGGGCTCCATGGTGATTTTCCGGTTTTTGTACAATGCGCCGATGGCTTTTTTGAATTCTTTTTTGCTCATACCGAATTGAGCGTGAATTTCATCCGGTGCACTTTTGTCGCCAAAAGCCAGATAGCCGTCATTTTCCAACAACATCTGATAAATAGCTTCGCTGTTGGGATCATTATAGTGACTGTATCCCAAGGGTCTGAGGGAAACATCAATTTTGTTGCCTTCCCTGATTTTCTTCACATAGCCTTTGAGTTTATCGCCAATATTCAGTTCCCTGAAGACTTCGTTTTCATAAACCAGCCCTTTGTGCGTATCGTTGATAATAACAGAATAACCCAGTTCTGTTTTATGATATACCAGCAAATCCACTTCTTCGCCTTCTTTCACCGAAAGGACTTCGTTAAAAAGTTTCTTTTCGATTTTATTGGTGGCAAACAGTCTGTCCGTTTCATGATCGATGTCCAGGAAAACTACGTACCAGCGTCCGGAAACCATACGCTGGCGCTGTTCTTTGAAGGGAACCAGGAGATCTTTTTCCAGTCCCCAATCCATAAATGCTCCTATGGAATCGACAGCATTTACTTTCAGTAGAGCAAATTCGTGTAAGAGAATCTTGGGTCTGATGGTAGTAGCAATTTTTCTTTCCTCATGGTCCCTGTATATGAAAACCTCGATGCTATCATCAATGTTAAATTTTTCAGGGCTATATTTGTTGGGAAGCAAAACTTCATCTCCTGTTTCGTCTCCAAGAAACAAACCTACACTGGTTTGCCTTAGAATTTTCAACTGGCTGAATTTCCCTATCTCTATCATGGCATAAAAATTTGTGCAAAAGTAAGCATGGAAACAAGGTTTTATACCAAAAAGTAATAATTTTCTTATCGATTGAATTGCGTTGAAGAACTATATTATAGGTCATGTATAGAACTAAGCAAAGCTCATAAGGTACGTTCTTTGGAAAAAGAACATTTTTGATGTAATTTGTAAGTATAAGACATTAATTCTTCAGATTCCGCTAATCCTGAGGTATTGTAAAACTGAAAGTGGTACCTTTTTCTACTGTGCTTTCTACCATGATCTTCCCACTGTGCATATTTACAAATTCTTTGCATAGGAGTAATCCAAGTCCTGTTCCTGATTCCTCCTTCGTTCCATTTGTTGAATATGTATATTCAAGACGGAATAATTTGTCTATATCTTTATCGTTGATACCCACCCCATTATCAGTGACAGAGACAATTACTTCATGATTGTTTTTTTCAGCTTTGATAATGATTTCACCCCCTACGTTAGTGAATTTTATACCGTTACTTAAAAAATTCCTTAAAATGTTATTAATCATGGACTTGTCGGCTATGATCTTAAGATTTTGAGGCAGTTTTTTGGAAATATGGATGGATTTTTGCAGCGCCCAGTCATTCATTAAGTCAATAACTTCGTCTACTACTGTCGTCAACTTAAAATATTCCGGGTTAAAGTTGATTTTGCCAGTTTGTGTTTGGGACCAGACCAAAATATTGGTAAGCAAATCTGAAACCCTTTCAGATGAGTTTTTGATGATGGAAGCGTATTCTTCTATGCTTTCATAGTTTCTGCTTTTAATTTGGTCTAAAAGCAGTTCACTGAAGCCCAGGATGCTGTTTAAAGGACTTCTCAGGTCATGACCAATAATTGAAAAGATACGATCTTTTGTTGCATTAAGCTCACTTAATCGGGCTTCACTTTCTTTTAAAGCCTGCTCAGCAAGTTTGCGGTCTGTTACATCCCGGACATTTAAAACTACTGATTTAATTGCCGGATTGTTGATTTGATTGGTTCCATTTGCTTCAAGGTAAACCCAACCTCCTTTTTTATGTTTATGTCTGTATTGTACGCCACCGTTCCTGTTTTTTTCAAGAATTTCTTTAAATCCGTTCAATACTTTTCCTTGATCTTCAGGATGAAGCATTTCATCAATCACTGGTATATCAATCAGTTCTTCGGATTTATAACCCAGGATTTTTTCACACGACTCACTTACATATCGTTGAATGCCATCGGCATCCAGCAAAACAATCATGTCAAATGAATTCTTGATGAGAGGATTGATAGTTAGATTATTTCTCTTAGAGAGCTCTTCAATTTTCCTTTCTAATTCCTCATATGAAGGCTTCTTTTCCATGGTCCTTTTTTTATCTCTTTACCAGACAATACTTTATGATTCTAAGGGATTTTACTCCACCGGCAAATATACAGAAGTTGTGAAATATTCTATGTCAAATGTCTTTGACTTAAAATATCCATGCATTTCTATCCTATTAATTTAGGCTACTATTGTTTATTAACTTTCACAAGCCTTTTCCCAATCAAGTTTAATTTATATTCCCTAATGGATTCAGGTGTTAGAATTTCACCTTTTGGACTTTCAAAATATAACGCATCAAAAGGGCACTGCACAATACAGGCGCCACACTGGACACATTCGTCAAGTCGAGGTATTGAAGCTGAACGCCCTTGTTTTACATCAAAACAATTCTTCGGACAGACTGCTTCACAGGAAGCAGCCCCTTTGCATTTGTCACTATTGAGAATAACTTTCAGGTACCGATCTTCATGGAGACCGCTTTTGTAAATGGGTGTGCTGCCCATTAAATCAATACTGATAAGCAGTAGGACAGCTAAAGACGTAATTCCCCATCCGATAATAAAATCAATGTGAAACTGATGAAATGCAATACTTCCTGCCACCAGAATTATCATAAAGATTATCCAGGTGACAACCGGTACAAAACCTAAATCAAAGATTACCGTGCATTTGCTAAAGCCCGAAGTTTTTTTATTCCTGCCATACCATTTTGAATATAGGGGAAAGGCAATAAAAAGAAATAAGGACCATCCCCAAATAATAATATTCAGCGGAAAAAATAGAGTTGGTTTGAAAGGCAAAACCAGTAAGGAGGCGATTATGGAAAAAGGAAATGCCCACATGATTGCCATTTCCAGGCGTTGTGTTAAAGGAAATTCCACCTGTCTCATTTCTGGGGTTTTATCAAAATGGTTTTCTACAAATTCAGGAATGTCTTTTGCATAAACAGGTCCCCAAATAGCTTTCCATCCAGTTTTTTTTCGAATAATTCTTTCCTGAATTCCAGTAGCTGCAAGCTGTGGCAGAACCACATTCCGGTGATCTACAAGCTCCTCAATGCCGCTGGTTTTGATTACTGATATCACACTGTGATTGGTAAAATGCCCGCCGGTAGCCGAACACCAGACATTGTCACCTTTGCTATTCGCTACCAAAAGGTACGCATCCATTCCTTGTAATGCTTTTTTGACTCTTTCAACAGTCACTGTGAAATTGCAGGTCAGAAAAACAGGTGAGTTTCTATTGGGATTACCAATAATTCTCAGTCCTGTTTTACAAGGGAGTGGAAATCCACGGAGTAAAGTCCCGATAATATTGATGATCACATATCTGAAATAATTCATGATCCAGCCTCCTTATATTTAATAGCCGTAACCTCTATAAAATCTTGCATCTTGTTGAATCTTAAAGATTCGATTTTGAATCCTGCCTTTTTTACTTTTTCAGGAAGGTGCCTGATGGCATGCGTTCCGGTCTGAGTTAAAACATAAGTGATTATTTTAATGACGATTTTAACGGGCAGATTTATCGCTCGTAAAAAGAAATTTCCAGCAATGGTTTCATCTGCCAACAGAAGCATCCCGCCATCTTTTAATATTCGTTTTATCTGCTTCAAAGCATAAGCCTGCTCGTCTTCGGAAAGTTCAGAAAAACAGAGTCCACTCATCACGACATCAAAAGATTTAGCTTCCATACTTTCCATCTCGGCCACCCCGGCTTCAATAAACCGGATACGGTCAGAAAGATGAAACGCTTCAGCATGCTTTTTTGCAATATCCAGCATCTGAGGATTTATATCAATGCCGGTTACTTTTGCATCACGCCGGGCAGCCTTTATCGTTAAGGCACCTGTTCCACATCCGATATCCAAGACTTTTTGACCTTTTTGGATGTGGGAGATAAGGCGGTCGTAAGCTTGGGATAGCTTGCCAAAAGATAAAATGTCGATGCCTTTGTCGTACCGGTCCGGCGCGGACTCAAGTATCTTCATGAAGACATAAGTACTCATGTTACCCGATTTGCAGGGTAAAAGTACGAAATGATTTTTTTATTTGTTTTTAGACTCCAGAGAGATTAAACACAACTTTAGCTCTCAGTGTGAGTCCGTTTTGGAAGGGAAGTGTACGTATAGCATTTGGATCTATGAGTTTACTGTGGGATGCATACATAACCGGACCACCGGAAACAGAAAAAGAAAACTTTGAATTATCCGGAATCCAATTGATAGAAGGTCCAACCATAACTTTTGCACCTCCTTCTGCATCAGCTTCCCAAAGCCCTTCTATGTCTTCTCCAATGGCTTCAACACCACCATAAAGACTTTCAGAAACCCTGTAATTAACCCCAAGGCTTGTAATAACATCAATATTATCCCGGTATTTGGCAAAAGCCTTTTGAATGAGCACATTTCCTACAAACTTCCAGCGAACAAGATCATAATATAAAACAACCCTGCTTAAAAGTGCGCCCACATTGTCGTAGTCTCTGCTCGCTCCTAATCCGATGCCTAATTTGAAACCCTGAGCTTTTTTACCTCCTATGAAGTTTCTGATTACTTCCACCTGTTCGGCACTGTTGACAACATTCCCTCTGGGAAATCCCAGCCCGGCAAATGCAAAGCAAGTGAACCCCTTGCCAAGATATCCTTTTAATGAAACCTTTTGTTCTAAGCCGTCAAGACCAAAAGGTCCGGCAACCCTTTCGCCATAACCTCCTGAATAGGAGAGTGTCCATGGTAAATCTTTGGGGGTTAAAGTAGTGGCTGAGAACATAAAAGGTTCAGGAATGCTTTTCCAAGTGTTCACTGATAGAAAACCCCCTTCCGGGATTTGAGCCATTGCAGTTGATGTAATAATTATAATTGCAGATAAAAGAAGTATTTTTCTGATATTCATATGTTAAAAATAATTTAGTCTGTCCGGGGATTTGGCGGATAATTTAAGTTTTCAAATTTAGAATGTTCATGATTCAGAGAACACCAATAGGAATTTCTTAAGAATTAAATAACATTGATTTATGAACTTTATGAAATTGAATTCATAAAATTCTGTTGAATAAATGGCATGAAATACCCAACATAAAAGATAAGAAAGATGGCTATGCTCAGAGATAGTTGTCCGTCATAAACATCAGTCTGATCTGAATATTATTTCTCTTAATAAGAAATCAACTTGGCGTGGCGGATAGAATCTCTCTGGTGTTCGGTCCAGTGATAATTTCCATCGTAAAGGCCTTTGGTTTCCCAGTCACCATACATAGGGTTGGGCAACATGATGTATTTGCTGCCAAATTCATTGCGCAAGCTGTCAACGATAAGGTTTCTGTTTTTCGTAGATTGATTGTCAAACAGGTGGTTGAAATCTGCAAGGTTGTCTCCGATCAACATCACAACATCATGTGTTTCCCTGACCTTTTCTCTTCTTGATTTTTTGCTGCTGGTATTTTCTTTCATCAAAAAGTGTTTATTGTCGATATATGGGAATCCAAGCTTACGCAAATTTTCCATAGTTTCCTGTTGTTGCTTTATGCTTCTGTTGGTAATATAAAATACCTCCACGCCTCTTTTTTTTGCATATTGCAGGAATTCAACAGCTCCTGGGATTGCAGTAGCTTTTTCCAGTTTCACCCATTCGCTCCATTCTTTTCCGGTGTATTCTTTGTTTTCCTGAATTAATTTTCCGTTGAATGGACTATTATCTAAAATTGATTCATCAATATCCGTGACGATAGCAAGTGGCTTGGCGCGATGAATTTTCTTTGACAGAATAATGTTCAAACGGAGTTTGGCTGTGTTGAAAGCCTGATAACATAAAGCCCTGTGCTCAGCCGACAACTCCTGCCACAAAACAGCCTGCATCATATGCTCTCCTGCAGGAACATCGTATTTTGTTTTTTGAGTTTGGGTATTTTCATGGGGTTTTTGAGTGGTGTTGCATCCTGCCAAAATAAGGGCGGCTACCACCAAGGTTATAAGTTTGTTTTTCATTTTCACCAATTTACTGTTTTTATCTTCCGCAGTTTCCCCTGCGGGCAGGGCGGAGCCAAATTTAGGTAAAATCCCTTTTGTTAAAATGCGTCCTTTGTATTTCAGGAGAAATCAGAAAATATGTCAACCACAAAAGCGGTCAAATGCTTATTTATTCTGAGTCAACGCTTATATATTCGTAATTTGCGCGCGCTTTTAAAAGCGATAAGATTACAGCTATGACAGAACAAAATAATTTCCTTGAATGTCCTGTTTCAAATTATTATGGAGATGTTCCTAAGGGCGAAATTCAAGCCCGGGAAATCCATAAACAACCTACACCAAGGGTTGAAAAGATCAGGCAATTGTATTTTAACACGCAATCATCTGCTTCGGTTGAATTTCCTTACTGGTACACCCGTCGTTGGGAAGAGCTGGAAGGTGAAATTCCGATTGTAAGAAGAGCTGAAGCATTAAAAGCCGCATTTGAGCACAGTACGCCGGCCATTTACCCCGGAGAGATTCTGGTGATGGGAAAAGCGCCTTTTCTGAGGGGTTCCTATCCAATGCCGTGGCTTTCGGAAGCATTTTTTATGGCTCAGGAGGGTGAACTATACCAGGCTGCCCTGGATGCCGGTAAAGTGAGTGCCGATCAGGTGACCACCATGGGGCAGGGTGGCGGTAATGTCACAGAGAGCGTTGGTAATGTAATCTCCATTGCCGGGAAATTCGGCCTCCGAAAAGAAGAGATGCCCATGTTGCTTGACATTGCTAAGAAGTGGTACAATAAATCCGTGGATGATGTCGGGCATAAATACGAACAAATGGTTCCCGGATATCATGAGAAAGAAGAAATCATGCGGGCTGTCATCTGTATGTTCGATTCAGGATACACGTTGCCGCAGGGCCGGGAAGTGATGAATTATTATTATCCATTGCAATACGGTATTGAGGGTATCAAAAATATCTGTGATGAGAAGATGAAACAAACGGCTGGTTATCCCGATATGGACCGGATCTATTTTTATAAAGCCGTTTATATTATTCTTGAAGGAATTCAGACATGGGTGAAAAACTATGCCGAAGAAGCCCGTTTTATGGCTTCACTGGAGCAAGATGCTTCATCAAAAGAAGAATATCTTGATATTGCCGAACGCCTTGACTGGTTAGTGGCCCATACGCCCAGAAATTTTCACGATGCATTACAGCTGGTATGGATATTCCATGTGGCTGTTTTGAATGAAGATGCCATTTCGGGACTTTCACCCGGACGACTGGGACAGATTTTGTATCCTTACTGGAAAAGAGATATGGATCAGGGATTGCTAACCAACGAAAAGACGTTGGAGCTGCTGGAAAGCATGCGGATGAAATTTACAGAGATTGATTGTTTTGCCTCTATGGGAGTCGTTGGTGGTGTGTTGAGCGGAAATACTTTCAACAACCTCTGTGTTGGCGGATTGACCAAAGATGGCAACAGCGCGGCAAACGACCTGGAAATGTTAATTATGGAATCCGCCATGACCTGTGATACACCCCAGCCGACTTTGAGTTTGCTGTATGATGAAAAACTTCCCGAAGACTTTCTTATGAAAGGAGTGGAATGTACAAAGATTGGGACGGGTTATCCTGCCTGGGTCAACAATCAGGTGGCCATGGAATTTCTTTTGAATAATTTCAAAAAAGAAGGCATGGGACTGGAAGAAGCACGGGCCTGGTCCATTGGCGGATGCCTGGAAACTTCTGCAGGAAGCTGGATGCCGTTGGTAGTGGATGGTGTTACTCATTACATTCCGGGAGGTTCGGCACCGGCAACCAGTGTAGGAGTTCATTTTCTTTCTTTGCCTAAAATATTGGAAGCTGTTTTGTTTGACGGCCTTGACAAAAAAACGGGAAGAAGGGTTTATCCGTCACACGGCCTTGCCCTTAATTCTTATGAAGAAGTTTGGGAAGCTTTCAAAAAATATTTCGACTCAACTGTTGAGGTGCTGACCCTCACTAATAATATTCAGCATGATGTCTGGGGAAGAATTTCTCCGTCAATCATCAATAGTATGTTAAAACCGGATTGTCTTGATACCGGAAGAGATATCAGCCGCAAAGGAAGCCGATACAACCGGACATTCAATGTGGAAATTTGTGGTGGCGTGAACCTGGTCAATTCGCTGGCATCTATCAAAAAGAATGTTTTTGAGGACAAGAGCTTCACCCTGGATGTTCTGAAAGAAGCTATTGTAGCGAATTTCGGTTATGCCCCTGCTGCTGAAACAGGAGCCTACAGCCTGTCGGAACAGGTGAAAGATTCTCATTACAACGATTGGTTGAAAATTCATAAACAATGCCTGGATGCGCCGAAATACGGAAATGACGATATATATGTTGACAGCCTGTTTCGCGAATGGCAGGAATATTTCAGTGCTACCTGCGAGAATTATATTTCATTGTATGGCGAGCCTTTGTATTCGTGTCAGATATCCGTTTCCACCCATGGCCCTATGGGCGCTGTAACACTGGCAACGGCTGACGGAAGGCTTGATGGAACAACCTTCGCCGACGGTTCTGTTTCGGCATATCCCGGAAGTGATAAAAGCGGACCTTATGCATTATTTTCGTCAGCGACCTGTTACAATCATTCCTTATCACAGAATTCCCAACTTAACATGAAAATTCATCCTTCGGCCATCGCAGGACGCGAAGGTGCACGTAAATTCCTGGAAATGATCAAATCCTATCTGCGAAAGGGTGGTTTTCATATCCAGTTCAACGTGGTGGATTCCAGAATGCTGAAAGATGCACAGGCACATCCTGATAAATACAGGGGCCTGATGGTGCGTGTTGCAGGATTTACGCAATACTGGGTCGAGCTTGGAAAGCAGATTCAGGATGAAGTGATTGCAAGGACTGAATATTCAGAAATATAAAACCCGGAAAAATGAATCATATCGATTGTAAATATTACCTCGCTACGGATGTTTTCAAAGGCATTTGCAAACGGACTAAAGAAAGTATCCTTGCCGATGAACCGCATTGCGAAGATTTTGAAAAAGCGCCCAAGTGCAGATACTGTAAGCATTTTACTGAAAGTGATGAGTTTATGGGGTTGTGCATGAATCAAACTCACGCTTTCCCTGACATGCAGGCAAGTACTTGTAAAACGTTTTCATGGAATTAGCCAGCCAGATTCCAGGAACCATCTTTGATGTGCAGGGATTCTCTGTTCATGACGGACCGGGCGCCCGGAGCTTGATATTTTTGAAAGGTTGCACACTGAATTGCTTTTGGTGTTCCAATCCGGAAGGGATTGGTATTAAAAATGTCCCATTGTATTATGCTTCCAATTGCATCGACTGTGGGAAATGTATGGATAACTGTCCTGTGGGAGCCATTCGCATCACCAGGGAAGGTCACTTTATAGACAGAAGCCTGTGTATGGACTGTACTGATCATCAGTGTGTGGTGGAATGTTATACAGATGCGTTGCGGTTTAGCGGACGTAAAACAACGGTGGATGAACTTTACAAAGTCATTCAGCGCGACCGCCCATTCTGGGGAAGTGGGGGAGGAATTACGCTCACAGGAGGCGAACCGTTGTTTCAGATAGATTTCGCGCGTGCAATACTCGAGAAATGTTATGACGCTTACATTCATACAGCCATTGAAACCTGCGGAAATGTTCCCTGGAAAAATTTTGAGAAAGTCATTGAGTTTCTCGACTGGATATTTTTCGATTTAAAACAGATGGATACTGAACTTCATAAAGGGGGAACCGGTGCCTCCAATGAAGTGATTACGGACAATGTGATGAAACTATCTGGTAAATTCAACGGACGTGTAATCTTCCGGTTGCCCCTGATACCGGGTTTTAATGATTCTGACGAAAATTTTGAAAGAATTGCAGCTTTGATTTTGAAAACTAAATGGAGAGAGATCAACATCCTGCCGCTACACCATCTCGGAAGAGAAAAGTACGAATCCCTGGGCCGGGAATACAAAGGACTTTCTTATCCCATCCCTTCAAAAGATAAATTGCTTGAAGTCAAAAGTGTTTTTGAGTCAAAAGGAATTACCTGTTACATCGGCCATGAAACGCCGTTTTGAAACCTTTTTGTAACCCAATCAGCTATTGTTCTCAATGTTAACAAAATCCATTCTTTAGAACCTATCATCGGCCTGGCAAGATAAGACAGGAGAAATTTTAAAATAAAAGGGGGCCGGTGTCCATTTATTCTGAATGTCGACCGTGTCCCCCGATTTGGCAGCCTTTTTAAAAGGATACCTTGGCAGGGAAAAATGTAAGTTACTCCCTGACTTACGCAACAATTATTTATTCATATCTCAAGGCATCAATAGGGTCGAGGTTGGCGGCCTTACGTGCCGGATACCACCCGAAAAATACTCCTACAACCACAGAAAATATAGAAGATAGAAGGATGGAGAACAACGTAATGGAAATCGGCCAACCCGCAAAATGTGCAACAAGCATGGAGACCAGCACTCCCAACACAATTCCCAGGATACCGCCCAGGATGCCGATAAAAATGGCTTCAATCATAAACTGTGTCATCACATGACTGCCTTTTGCGCCCACGGCCATACGGATCCCGATTTCTCTGGTACGCTCGGTCACCGAAACCAGCATGATATTCATAATCCCAATACCGCCCACCACTATGGAAATACTTGCTATGGCGGCCAGCAGAATGGTCATTTCTTTGGTGACACTTCCAAAAATATTGGAAAGTTCAGCCTGGTTACGGATGGTGAAGTCATCCGGAGTGCCCGGCCCCAGTTTGTGCGTCTGCCGCAGCACCTGCCCGATTTGCGCTGTTGCGGCATCCATGGAATTCTGGGAAATGGCCGATACCAGGATCATATTGATATAGGTGGAATTCATCAGTCGTTTGTAAACCGTGTTGAAAGGCGCAATGATGATGTCATCCTCATCCCTTCCAAAAGTATTCTGACCTTTTGGTGAAAGAGTGCCTACGACTTCGAACGGGATCTGATTGATACGGATGGTCCTTCCTATCGGATTGGCTCCCGCACCGAAAAGGTTGGTAACCACTGTTTGTCCCAGCACACAAACCTTGCTGGCAGCCCTCAGGTCTGCTTCGGTAAACGTATTTCCGGTTTCTATGTTCAAATTCCGGATATAAAAATAATCGTTATTGCCTCCCACGATCGTTGTATTCCAGTTCTGTGCGCCATAAATAACCTGCGCCCGGGTTTGCACCACGGGTGAAACATGATCCACCAGATCGCATCGCTCGGCGATGGCTAAGGCATCGTCTACCTTGAGCGTGGCTGTGGTTCCGGCACCGCCTCTCACGCCTCCCTGGTTCGAAGAACCGGGGAAGACCATAATACTGTTGATACCCAGACTGGCAACGGAAGCCTGGACATTTTGCTTGGATCCCTGGCCTATGGCCAGCATCGCTATGACCGATGCTACACCGATAATAATTCCCAGCATGGTGAGGAAGGTCCTCATCTTGTTTCTATTAAGGGAACGCAGAGCGACTTTTAACAGATTTGAAATTCTCATGATTCTTCAATTTCATTATCTAAATCCAATACAGGTAAATTCTTCAGCTCCAACGCTGCATTTCTGCGCTTCTGAATCTGATTGTCGGCGATAATTCTTCCGTCTCTGAAAATGACATTTCGTGTAGCGAATTGGGCGATATCATTTTCATGGGTCACCATAACGATGGTGCTGCCTTTTTCGTTTAGAGACTGAAATATATCCATAATTTCATAGCTGGTCCTGGTATCCAGGTTTCCGGTAGGCTCGTCAGCCATGATTACCACCGGCTCATTTACGAGCGCACGGGCTATGGCCACACGCTGCTGCTGACCACCTGACAACTGGTTGGGAAGAGAACTTTGGCGATCGGCAAGTCCGACTGATTCCAGGGCATGCATGGCCCTTTCTTTACGTTCTTTACTTCCTACAGCGGGGTTGTAAAACAGTGGAAGTTCCACGTTTTCCAACGCCGAAGTCCTGGCAAGCAGGTTAAAAGACTGGAAAACAAACCCGATCTTCTTACCGCGGAATTCTGCCAGCTGATTTTTATTGTATGTGTTTACGTTCACACCATCGAGAAAATAATTCCCGCTGGTGGGACGGTCAAGGCATCCCAGCAAGTTCATGAAGGTTGTCTTCCCCGAACC
Organism: Bacteroidales bacterium; assembly: GCA_014860665.1. Classification (GTDB taxonomy): domain Bacteria; phylum Bacteroidota; class Bacteroidia; order Bacteroidales; family F082; genus Sulfidibacterium. Next base: position 69,273 of record JACZJI010000049.1, read on the forward strand.
GCTGGCACCCATGATGGCCAGATATTCGCCTTGTTTCACCGCCAGGGTGATCCCCCGCAGCGCGTGAACATTCACGGCCCCCATGTGGTACGTCTTGACCAGATCCTGAACAGAAATAATTGCTTCAGACATGCTTCCTGGTTTATTTTCTTCTATGGAATTGAGGCATAAACGGACTGGTAGACGGGCCCCCTGATGTATAGCTTCCGGTTCTCACGCCGGTGGCAACCCATTCTCTTGGCCTGATGCTGTCACTTTCGATCTCTGTATAATTCCCGTCAGATAATCCCAGCTTTACTTTTACAGGGTGTACCAGATCTCCTCTGACTACCCAGACATAACCGGAAGTTTGTTCCACAAAAGCTCCTGAGTTCTCTATGATATCTTCTTCCCTGGAGTTTTTCGTGTTCATTTCACGATACCCTGCAATAGAAGGATGGGCTTTGATATAGCTTTGAGGCGGCGTAAATGACAGGGCATTGGCCGGAACTTTCAGGATGTTGTCGTGCTCCTGCACATTGATGCTGATGTTTGCCGTCATGCCGGGCATTAATTTCAGATCTTTGTTACTCACATCGATGATCACAATATAATTGACCACATTCTGTACGGTTACCGGCTGCAGACGTACCTGCCTGACAGTTCCCTGGAAAACTTCATCGGGATAGGCATCCACAGTGAAAGTTACGGGTTGTCCTACTTTCACCTGGCCGATATCGGCTTCGTCCACATCTGCCTGAACCTGCATCTTGGTGAGGTCGTTGGCGATGGAGAAAAGGGTTACGGAATTGAAACTGGAAACCACCGTCTGACCAAGCTCCACGTCACGAGAGATCACCGTTCCTGTCACAGGTGCCGTGATGACGGCATATTGCAGGTTGATGAGCGCATGATTTAAATTGGCTTGTGCCGAAACTTCTGATGCCCTGGCCACGGCCAGGTTGGTTTCTGCTGTTTCGAAATCCGATGCAGCGATTACTTTTTCATTCAACAGAATTTTATCACGGTCATAGGTCCACTGGGCCTGCTGGAGGTTGGCCTGTGCCGACTGGAGTGCCGCCTGGGCTGTGGCCCTGGATGCAGACAGAAATGTGGTGTCGATCACGGCGATCACCTGCCCTTTTTTAACTTTGGAGTTGTAGTCTGCAAAAAGCTTCCAGACGATCCCTGTAACCTGAGTTCCCACCTGAACGGTAGTATCAGCGTTGAGGGTTCCGGTCGCTTTTACCAGAATAGTGATTTTTCCCTTCCGAATGGGGGAGGCTTTCCATGCAATGGAATCCTTTTTGTGACGGAAAACCATAAAAACGATAACCAGTACGATGGCTAACAGTATTACGGAAACGGTGATGATGCTCTTTCTTTTCATCTTTCGTTATTTATTAAAAAATTTACCCAAATAGAAATCAACGATCTTCGATTTGAAAATATAATTGAACCGGGCCTGGTTTAAACCAAACTGGGCCTGCTCGTAATTGTTCTTCTGTACTATGTAATCCGTAGCTGACGCGAATCCAGTATTGTATTTTTTCGACATATCGGTGTAGGAACGCCGGGCTGATTTCAGAATGTCTTCCGCAGCAGCATAGTTTTTGATGGCTGCAATCAGATCGGTGTTGGCCTGTTCCACACTCATACGCAACTGATCCTTCGTGGACTGCTGGGCGAGTTTGGCATTTTGTAATGCGATCTTTGCTCTCTCTACCCCGTATTTTCCCTGATTGTTGCTGAAGATGGGGATGGTCAGGCTCAGGCCTACCAGTTGCCCGAAGTTGTCACTCAGCTGTTGCCCCACGGGATAATTTTCCTTTTGAGCCGTGGATATATTGCTCATGACCATCTGGGTGGGATCGCTTTGCAGATAGCCGATGGCTTCGGTACGGTTGATATACGAATACAGCGCACTGCTCGAAGAATACCCTGTTTTCAGTGCGGCGGACAGCGAAAGCCGGGGATAGAGAGAAGATTTAGCAACCTTGATGCCCGTTTCGTTGGCCTGTAGATTCAACTCGGCACTTTTGATCTCAGGCATGATGCCCTGTGAAATATTGTAGATTTCATGGGATGACATCGTGCTGTCCAGCACCGTTGATTCTTCGACTCCCGTGGTGTCTACTTCGAAGTTGCCAATGGCAGGCATTCTCATCAGCTGCATCAGTGCCAGCTTAGCTACCTGCAACTGATTTTGATAATTGACCAGTGTGCCTTTGTCGGTGGCCAGCTGCGACTGGATCTGCAACAGGTTGCCTTCAGGAATGCTTCCGGCACGTACCAGCTTCTGGGTCATGTCCACCTGGGTCATGGTGCTACTGATCTGACTTTTCGCAATCTCTACGGCTTTGTACGAATAAATCACTTGTAAATAATCAGCAAGTACCGACAAGGTGATGTCGTTTTTGACCTTCTCGATGTCATACTTGCTGGCATCATACAATTCTTTGTATTGTTTGATCTCGTTTTTGAGCTGAAAGCCGCCGAACAACATAACATTGGTTCCCAACGAAACATTATTCGCCGAAACGGAGTTCTGGCTCCCGGAGGATGTGCCTGACGAACTTTTCGGATTGGAGAAACTCCACGACTGCTGGCTTGAAAGCGACAGGTCGGGGTACTGATTCGATTTGGCCTGTTTGTAGTTAAGCTGATCTGCCTGACTTGACAATCTTGTTTCGTTGAGCTGAATGTTTTTTTCCACCGCATAATCGATGCACTCTTTCAACGTCCAGGTTTTGTTTTGTGCCATCAGGCTGGTCCCGCTCATTAAAATCAACACTACAGAACATACTAAGGCGTATGTTTTTTTACTTGCATTTTTCATTGGATTTTACTCGTTGCATTTTGACCAATAAATTTTTTTGTAAATCTATTGCTTTGACAAGTAAATGATTGCGAATATTTCAGATAAGTGATTATTCTCGACTAAGTAAATATTAGGATGGACAAACCACTAAAAATATCCTATGGAATTCAGTGCGGAATTGTGAAAAACAGAGAGTGTCAGGACTTGTTTTCCCTTGTTTTTTTCCGGAAAGGGCAGTTTAAGCCGGTAAAGTTGAAGGTTTTTACCGGTAAAAATCCAAAAAAATTTGTACAGAAAAGGGGGCTTTTTTCGGACCAGGAAAGTTAATGGCTGATGTCCAGATCATATTGTTCCAGAAGTCCCGGCAGGCCTTCCAGGGAAAATCGTGCTTTTTTTATCCGGTTGCTTCCGGGATGAATAGAGAAATTGAAAGAAGTACGGAAGTCAGTTTTTTCAAGGTTTGTATTTTCAAACATGGCTCCTGTAAAATCACATTGATCAAAAACAGCTCCGCTCAGATCACATTCCGTAAAATCCACATCATGAAGCTTTACTTCTTTAAAACGTACTTGTCTCATCCTCATTTGATAGAAAGAGGAAAGGTTCAGGGTACAGTTTTCAAAGTTTACAGAGAAGCCGAGGGTATTGCAATCTTCAAAATGGAGTCCCAACATCTTACAGTCTTTGAAACGGACGGTGCGAAATGCTGTTTTTGTGAGCTTCACCATACTCAGGTTACAGCTGATAAATTCACATTCTATAAACTTCTGGTCTTCAAATCCCGATCCGGAAAAATCGCAGTTCACGAACCGGCAGTTTTCATATTCTCCTTTTGCCAGTGGTGACTGTGTGTAATTGGTCTTTTCAAAGGTAATGCCTTCGAAATATTGTAGCTCCATATTTTACAAAACTCTTATGCGTTTATAATTGTATTGATGTCGAATTTCTTCATGGGCATAAAAGCTTGTATAACGCGTCCTGCCCGTTCCGGATCGTTCAGTAATTCCGGGAGGATGGACGGCGCCACCTGCCATGAAACACCGAATTTATCTTTCAGCCAACCGCACTGACCTTCCAAACCACCTTCGGTAAGCTTGTCCCAGAAATAATCAATTTCTTTTTGTGACTGGCAATAAACCATGTAGGAAACGGCCTCGTTGAAAATGATATTGTTGGGCAGGCCGCTGTCCATCACCATGAATTCCTGGCCGGAAAGGTTGAACACGGAATGCACGATCAATCCTTCATAATCAGGATTTTCTTGACCGTAGAAGACCATGTTGTCAAGCTGTGAATCAGGAAAAACAGTAGTGTAAAAATCGATGGCTTCGCGGCCTTTTCCTAATTCTGCACCGTCAAACATTAAAAACGGAGTTATTTTTTGAGGCGTACCGGTAAGATTCAGTTGCCATGATAGTCCGTATTTGTCGCGGATCCAGCCATATTTTTTACTCCAGTGATAATAGTCCAGTGGCATGAATACCTTTGAATTGCCTTCGGAAAGCCTTTCCCAGATCCTGTCGATCTCACTTTCCGTATCAAGGTTCACGAAAAAAGAATTGGCTTGCGAGAATTTAAATTCAGGACCACCGTTCAATGCAACAAATTTTAAATCTCCGATCTGGAAATTTACAGTAAGCACACTGCCCGCTTCCTTGTGATGGATGTCAAAACCTTCTTTTGTATAATAGTTCTTATAATTGATTATGGAATTTTCAAAAATCGAAGTATAAAAACGCGCTGCTTCTTCGGCTTGTGTATCAAACCAGAGACAGGTATATATTTCGTGTGTCATGAGTTTTCTATTTTGTGTAGAAATTAAACATCCAATTTACACCGAATTTGTCAGAACAGGTTCCGTAATAAGCGCCCCAGAACATGTCTTGCAACGGGGATGTTATTTCACCTCCCTTAGAAATGCCGTTGAACAAACGGTCGGTTTCCTCTTTGGAATCCGGTTCGACCATAATAGAAACATGATTCCCAAATGTCAGGTTGAAACCCATGGAAGGAGGAACATCGCTGGCCATCAAAATATGCCCGCCTGTAATCGGAAGTTCTATATGCATGATGAGATTTTTTTCGTTTTCCGGAATTTCGTAACTGTCGGATGCCCCGGGCATGTCCTTCATACGGACAACATCACCAAGAAATTCTCCGCCAAACACTGATTTATAAAAATTAAAAGCCTCCCAGGCATTTCCCGGAAAATTGAGATATGTTGATACTTTTGACATGATATTACGGTTTAAAATGAAATAAAGATTTCCGAAATATCAAATATACAACCTGAATGAAGCCTTTTCATATTTTTTTTTCAGGCTCTCCATTCTTAACACTAGTGAGTGAAAACATACGGACTACTTCTCAAATTCGTAGTCTCTTTCTACTCTGGCAATACGCGCTTTAAAAGATTGATACCATTCAGATCTTCCTTTTCCCCGGGCGATTTTATGTTCGGCATTTTCTTTCCATTTCCGGATGGATTCCATGTCTTTCCAATAAGAAACTGTAATGCCAAGGTCATTGCGGGCAGACTCCACCCCCAGAAATCCTTCCTGTTGTGAAGCCAGTGCTAACATTTTCCCGCTCATTTCGTTGTAACCATTATCGCCGGGAGTTCGTAGTGAAGTAAAAATAACGGCATAGTAGGGTGGGTCAGGTGTGTTGGCAATCATGGCGGTCGTATTTGTCTGACTTTATTTCACATTAAACTCCAGCAAAAGTTCGTCTTCAATGAAAGCCTCAAAATGGTCATTGATCTTAGTGGGGCCGACACCTGCCGGAGTCCCTGTAAAGATCAGATCACCGGTTTTCAGAGAAACAAACTGGGAAACGTAGGAAATGATGTGGTCGAAACTGAAAATCATATCCCGGGTATTGCCTTGTTGTTTTAACTCTCCGTTGATTTTCAGTGAAAAATTGAGTTGATTGATATCTTGAAATTTGCTCTTAGGTACAAAATTCCCCACCGGTGCCGACTGGTCGAAGGCTTTGGCAATTTCCCAGGGGAGTCCTTTTTTCTTTTGCTCAGCCTGCAGATCTCTTGCAGTGAAATCAATGCCAATACCGATCTCATCAAAATATTTATGAGCAAACTGCTCTTCAATGTATTTCCCGTTCCGGTTGATCTTCAAAACTATTTCCGTCTCATAATGTACATCTTCCGAAAAAGCAGGATAGAAAAAAGGGTTATTCTTTTGCAGAAGCGCAGTATCAGGTTTCATAAAAAATACCGGTTTTTCAGGTACTGCATTATTCAGCTCTTTGGCATGCTCGCTGTAATTTCTTCCAATACAAATTATTTTCATGGGTTTATGCTGTTTTATTGTCCGTTCATTCTGAATTTTATACGGGTCAGTAGCTTCTTGGTATAAAGAGGAAAGTCTGACTTTTGCATCCAGTCGTAATAAGAAGGTTCGTTCAGGAATACTTCTTTTACAGTTTTACCTTTGTGCTTTCCAAAATTGAAGACCTCTTCATGTTTTTCATTATAAATAATTTGTCCAGAGAGGTCCGCATTATCATGATGGCTGGAAAAATCAGATAGTGTTGCCACATCATTGACAACAGGCTTGCTTGTGTTGCCTTCTTTGTCGGTATATTCCGAATCCTTATAATAATCAAGTTGTGCTTTCAAAACTTCATAAGTTGCCATAACGTCTGCTTCAGCAGAATGAGCATTTTCCAATTCTTTTTGGAGATAAAAACGATAAGCAGCTTTCAGCGTGCGGGGCTCCATTTTCATGAAGATATTCTGCACATCAATAAATTTTCTGTTTTCCACCTCAAAGTCTATATCGGCGCGCAGAAATTCTTCCACAAGCATCGGGATATCAAAACGGTTCGAATTATATCCGGCAAGGTCGCAGTTTGCAAGAAATCTGAAAATATCTTTGGCTATCTGTTTAAAAAGGGGCTTGTCCTGTACCATTTCGTTGGTGATACCGTGAACGGAAATGGCTTCTTCTGAAATGGGAATTCCCGGGTTGAGTAACCATGTTTTTGTTTCAGTGGTTTCGTTCGGATTTACTTTAATGATGCACAATTCTACAATGCGATCCTTTGAGACGTTCAAACCCGTACTTTCAATATCGAAAAATGCCAGTGGCCTTTTTAATTTCAGTTCCATGAATGGATTTTTTGTTTGAGAAGCAAAAGTATAAAAACTTTCTACGTTCTGGCAATCTTCAAACAGAAGCCCATTGGGGTAATGGATTTTCAAATTACTGAAACTATATACCGGTTTCTTCAGGACACAAAAAACCCGGAAAAGAAAAAGATCTTCTCCGGGCGAATATGAAAACCAACTAGAATCTCAGGTCGATACCGGTCATGAAATTAAATTTTGCCTGAGGAAAATATCCGTTTTCCTCATATTGCTGACCATTATAAATATAAGTGTAAACCCAGGCGTTGCTTTCATACGCCACGTTGAAAATGTTGTTCAGGCTTAGCATCAGGTTCAGCTGTTTTACAAAAGAAGGATGCAGTGTGTAATCAAATCTCAGGTTGTTTACCCAAAAAGGATTCAGACTGCGTTCTTTGGTGGAGGTGTTGTCAATATACTGGCGGCCTACATATTTCGAATTCCAGGTCAGGTTCAGGTCTTTTACCGGCGTGGCTACGAGACTGCTGGCGGCAATAACGTCCGGTGAAAATGAAATGTTCGTAGTCCCCAGGTACTTGGAATACTGATAAGGCTGGGTTGATGGATCATCATAATAATTCCAGTTGTCAATATATTCCGTAAAATTTTTGATCTTGTTCTGGCTGAAGGTGGCATTGACACTCCATCTCAGCACCGGAGCAATCTGCCATCCTGCTACCAGCTCGATACCGGCACGGTAGCTGCCTGGAACGTTGGTCATAATGGCTGTTCCGACATCGTTGATCTTTCCCGTCAGCACCAGCTGATCCACATAGTTCATATAATATGCCGTGGCGTCGAAGGCAAAGCGTTGCAGGTGCAGCTTGTATCCCAGCTCATAGTCCATCAGTTTTTCACGTTTAATCACCTGATTCGGGTCAGCATCACGGTATACTGAGCGATTCGGGTCGCGATGCGAAATGGCATAGGAGAAAAAGAAATCGTTGTGCTGGTTGAGTTTGTAGAAGATTCCGGCTTTAGGATTTATAAAGTTAAAGATGGGATGATGGTCCAATGGCATAAGGTTGTTCAGGGTGCCATGCATCCAGTAATTGATGCCGCGATACTGCAGGTCGGCCATAAAACTGAACTTTTGGCTGATCTGGTAATTCCATTTGGCAAAGATGTTGAAATCGGTTTTCAACCCTTTGTTGTAATACCAGTTTCTGTCGTATTCGCCCAGTGTGGCTACCTGTGCCCAGATAACTTTTCCGAAATGGTCACCGTCGAACCGGCTCCAGCCGCCACCTACAGACAGCCTGGAAGCTCCTTTCTTGTAATTCATGGAAAGGTTCGACCCGTAAAAATAGTTTGAAAGCCATTTCTGTTCAATTAAGTTGGTGGTGGAAACCGTCGTATTACCAATAATAGTATCGTTCATCCCATAATCCGTCAAATTCTGGCTGTTGTCGTAAGATTCATAATATCCGAATCCTCTTGTCAGGAATACGGCAGCCGCGAGATTTAAACTGGAGCTGAACTGGTGCGCATAATGCAGCTGATAGTAGTTCTGGGTGTAGTTGTCCGTTTCATTGGGATAATATCCGAGGATATTACCGTTGGCATCGTAGATGATACCGGCGGGATTGTATCTTCGGTTGTTTGCCAGGCTGTCTTTCGGCACACCATACCATGCCTGATAGGTTTTCTCATGTCCCATCAGGATGATGGCTTTAAAAATATCGTGTTTGCTGTAATAACCTGCGGAAAAATAACCCGAACGCAGCTTTGAAAAAGCACGGTCGATGTAACCGTTGGAGCTGATGTCTGAAAAACGGCCACTCATCACCCAGTGTTTTTTGATCAGGCCGGTGCCAAAACTAACAGTGTTTTTGAATGTGCTGAATGAACCTGCACTGCTGATAATCTCTGCATAAGGATTAGCGCTGAAGATCCCGGTCTTGATGTTGATACTGGCACCGAAAGCAGCTGCACCGTTGGATGATGTTCCCACGCCTCGCTGGATTTGGATGTTGTCGACGGAAGAGGCCAGATCGGGGAGATCCACAAAATAGACACTCTGATCTTCTGCATCGTTAACAGGTACGCCGTTCAAAGTGACGTTAATTTCTGACTGGCTTACGCCACGGATATGAAGATAGGTGTATCCCACGCCTGCGCCTGCATCAGAAGTAGCTACTACAGAAGGGGTCATGTCAAGCAGGTAGGGGAGGTCTTTCCCCATATTTTCCTTGTCAAGTTTGGCACTGGTGACATTCTCAAACGTGTTGGGAGAGTTGTCGTTTACCCGGGTGGCGGAAATGATCACTTCGTCACTCATGTAGGTTCTGGGTTTCAACTGAACATTCAGGCGGGTATTCTTGTTGATGTCGATTTTTTTCTCATAAGTCTCAAATCCCACATAACTAATACGGATTTGATAGGTTCCCGGTTTTAGTTTTTTGAAAACGAATTGTCCATTCTGGTCGCTGGTGGTAGCCAGAAAAGAATTTCCAATAATGATATTGGCGCCCGGGAGCACCGTACCTGTTTTTTCATTGCTGACTTTTCCCGTCAGCTGGAATTGCGCCCGGAGCATCCAGGGCATCAAAAGAAAAATAATTCCGAGGGTAATTTGTTTAAGCATGACTCGATTGATTTAAAGATTATTAAATAATTAAATCAACAGAGGAAAGCCGATAAATGGGTTGTAACTCTTTTTCCTACGCCGGCATTACCCGGATCAGGTCAGAGGGTTTGATCTCAGCCCGTAATATTAAGGCACCCCTATTGTTTTTACGCGGCAAAGGTACAAAAAAATGAATATTTGGAATGGCAAATGGCAGAAAGGTCATTTTTCATTTTTCATTCTTCATTTTTCATTCTTCATTTTTTATTTTTATCCCCATTCAAATGTTTCAGAAATATAATTCTCCTCCGATTCGCACACCGAAGAAGCAAACTCAATCCCTGTTCTGAGAAGACTTTCCCTGAAAAGGATGTCAGATTTAATTCTTTCCCGGGCTTGTTTACCAGCTTTTGCTATAAAAGCAATCATCCCGGCATTAAAGCCATCTCCGGCTCCGATCGTGCTGACGACTTTAATGGCAGGGGCGGAAATTCTGGAAAGATGGCCGTCGTACAAAGCCATAGCTCCATCTTTACCTGCTGTCATAATGATCAAAGCTTCCGGGTTGATTTGATGCAGCGATTCCAGTTGTTTTTCTGCATCCTGTTTTCCGAAAACGGCTCCATAATCTTCATCAGAACCTTTGATGATATCTGCCATCCGGAAGTTCTCCATTAAAGCTTCCTTCAGAACCGGATTATCGAGAGTTTCAGGATGTCTGATATTAGGATCATAAACAATGAGTGCGCCTGAATCTTTAGCTGCTTTTACATAAGTTTTTAAAACAGGGCGTATATCAGGATCGAGCGAATACAGGGAGCCAAAAAGTAAGATGTCGGAACGGGTAAAACCCGGTTGCGGAGCCAGCATTCTTTGCCCGGGATAACTTTTCAGAAAGGTGTAATGAGGCTTTTTGTCTGCGTCCAGTGTGGCAATGGCTAAAACAGTCCTGCCGGCTTTGTACCGTGTTATCAAATTTACGGAGGCGTGACTTTTTTGAAGAAAATCAACAATAAGGTTTCCTGTTTCATCATCGCCCAGCTCTGTGATCAATGCTGCAGGTATTCCCGCGCGACACAATGATACAGTGGCATTGAGCATGGATCCGCCGGGTTTGGCGGCTACTTTATTGAGGTCTTCAATAATAATATCTAACAACGATTCTCCTAATGTGTATACCATAGATGCTTTTTAAAGGAGCTAAAATTACAAACTTCCGCGACACTGGTGAGATTGCTTTCCAGGAGATCGGGACAGGCTGTCGGTCACCTCCTGGTAATGATGAAAGGGTTGGCAGGTAAAAGTTTATCAGCTGTATAAAAATGAACATCATTGCGATGATCCCGGGTTACCGGGGAGGAAGCAATCTCAAAAACAAAAACCGTTGCCTGGATGGCACTAAGAATATTTTTACAAAAGATTCTTATTTCTTTCCGCTGTGTATGAAAAATTGGAATAATTATTAATTTTGCAATCCGCTACACGCGGCAGTAGCTCAGTTGGTAGAGCATCAGCTTCCCAAGCTGAGGGTCGTGGGTTCGAGCCCCATTTGCCGCTCAGAAAAAGCTTCCGTTTTGACGGAGGCTTTTTTTATTTGTCTGTTAGGCATCTGGTTTCCCAACTGGAGTGTGGCAGGCTGAAACTCCCTTTGAAAAGGTACTGCATTCCGCAACCTGTCAAACGTAACTAAATATTTATATATTTGCGTTTCATTGATATTTCCATGCAGTCTGTGTGTTGTAAATCACCCGGTTATCCGGGGCTGGCACCTTACGGACGACACAAGCTACATCCGAAATGAAATAATTTTACTAACAAAAACAATTTCGCGATGATCAAAAAGAGTTTATTTCGCTTACTGGCTGGGATGCTGGTAGTGACCCTGCCTATACCGCTGCTGGCGCAGCAACACGCAACAAAAGACCATATTTTCAAACCTCAGGACCGGAGTGTGACCACGGAAGGTTCAGTTACAGTAGAGGGGAACAGAATTGACTATACCGCCACAGCCGGGAATATATTCCTGACCAATGAGAAGGGTGATACTACGGCTAAAATGTTCTATGTGGCCTACGCCAAAAAGGGGGAGACGGCTGCGCACCGCCCGGTGACCTTTTTCTGGAACGGGGGACCGGGTTCTGCCAGTGTATGGATTCATATGGGGGCCTTCGGGCCTAAGGTGGTCAAGATGAACGATCATACGCATACGCCTGCAGCTCCTTACACGCTGCTGAACAATGATTACAGTCTGCTGGACGTAACTGATGAGGTTTTTGTGGATGCTGTGGGAACAGGCTACAGCCGGATTATCGGCGCAAATGAGGGGGGAGCCGGTAAGCCAAAGGATTTTTATGGTATCGACGGCGACGGTCAGGCCTTTGCCCAGTTCATCAGGAAATACCTTTCGGAATACAACCGCTGGAATTCCCCGAAATACCTCTTCGGTGAAAGTTACGGTACCACACGTGCTGCCGTATTGTCGAGCGACCTGGAGATGGGTCAGGACATCGACCCGAACGGCATCATTCTGCTGTCGTCGATCCTCGATTTCCACACAGCCAGTTTTACGCCAGGCAACGATTTGCCCTACGAGCTGATCCTGCCCAGCTACACCGCTGTGGCATGGTATCATCACATGCTTCCCAATCAGCCCAAAGAATTGCTGCCGCTGTTGGAAGAAGTGAAGCATTTTGCCCTGAATGACTTTGCCCAGGCACTGGCACAGGGAAACAACCTGGACAGTACAGCCCGGATGGCCATCATCAACAAACTGCATAATTATACGGGACTGACAACAGCTTACCTTGATAAGGCCAACATGCGGGTGACGGGTGCCGAATTCGAAAAGGAACTGCTGAGTGGAAAGGAAGAAACCACCGGACGCCTGGACGCACGGTTTACAGGCCCGACAATGGATCCCCTGAGCCAGGCACATGAATACGATCCGCACAGTGCCGCCTTCGGCTCGGCTTATATCTCCCTGTTCAACGATTATGTCCACAACACGTTGCACTATGGTAATAACATGCATTACCGTCCTTTTGCCGGCAACATCAAGGAATGGGACTGGAAGCATCATGTACGGGGTGTGGGACAGTCGTTTTCAGGCGGTTCGCCCAATGTAGCCGTAGATCTGGTACGTGCCATGAAGTACAACCCGGATCTCAAGGTAATGGTCAACAGCGGTTATTTCGACCTGGGAACACCTTTCTTCGCCACCATATACACTTTCGATCATTTTGCCCTGCCGAAAAGCCTGCAGTCGAACCTGGTGGAGAAATTTTATTTCTCGGGGCATATGGTCTATCAGCACCAGCCGTCGCACAAGAAACTGCATGATAATGTGGCAGCCTTTATCCGCGAAACGGATAATCTGGGGAAGTAGTGATTAGTGAAAAAAGTTTGGAGTTATATAGGTTACAAGTTACAGGTCACTCCGTCACCATTCCCCACATCCCCGTTTCAGGTTTCACACACCCGGGATGAAGGAAAACACGACGGGTTCTGAAAGATGAGAAGAAACAAATATATTTGATCCTCCGTTTCATTCAAACCTGAAATATGATCAAAGAAGCCTGTGTTGAAACTTTCGAAGAAGCGCTGCTGGCCGAGCAACGGGGTGCTGACCGCATTGAATTGTGCTCCGATCTGTATCTGGACGGGTTGACCCCTTCGGCGGAACTGATGCAAAAAACATGCTCCCACCTGAAGATACCGGTGATGGTGATGATCCGACCCAAACCCGGCAATTTTGTATATTCCGAAAGTGACATCCTTCAGATGAAATCGGAAATCGATCAGGCGAAAAAAACAGGGGCGGCAGGTGTTGTTTTCGGTTTGTTGACGCCTGAAAATACAATAGATGAAGCCAATACAAGACAGCTTGCAGAATATGCAAAACCCCTGTTGGTAACCTTCCACAAGGCCATCGATGTACTGGATGATCCGGTGGAAGGCGTACGTACCTTAAAAAAGATTGAAGGCATCCAACGCATTCTGACCTCTGGCGGAAAGCCTACCGCAATGGAAGGACAAACCAAACTTGGTGAAATGATGCATGCAGCCGAAGGCAACATAACGATCCTGGTGGCAGGCAAGGTATTATCCTCAAACCTGACAGCAGTTCAGAGAGCCACCGGTGCCAAAGAGTTTCACGGGAGAAGGATTGTGGGAGATCTGAAAGCGTGATTTTCAGAAAAGCCTGGAAAATATCTTTACAAGTAATCTGTATAACCGCCACACATAGGTTATTTGATCTTGTATGCTTTAGTCCACCTTGGTTTGTTTGAGTTTCCAATAAATAAATCAATTTGTGTTTTCCCCCTGCTCTCATAAGTCACAGACTTGCGAGAGCGGGGTTTCTCAGAGCACGGGGAACGCGCTGCAAGCGCGCTCCAGAGGGGGTTACAAACTACTACACCCAGGGTGTGTTTGCATTGCGTAACCTTTTTTTCATCCTGAACGAAGTGAAGGATCTCTGTATTGGATAAATAGATTCATCACGCTGTTCCATTGTCTCTTGTCAGACGGGTAAAACAAAAAAAGCCACCTAAAGGCAGCTTTCTTTGTCTGTAAAAAATCAAAGATTAAGCCAGCAACGTCACACTGCCTGCGTACACGGTTTCTGAAACATTGTAACCTTCTGTGATTTTTACAGGTTCGGCACCTGAACGGTAGAACATACAGACATGCAGGGTGTTGCCGGCCCAGGAATCGGGCAGCTCCAGGGTGCCTGCTGCATCGCTGCGGCGGAATTCACCATACGATACCCATCCCTGTTCCTTTTCCTCATTGTATATTCCAATAATGAGGCTATCCTGGGCATTGGAATT
>JACZJI010000050.1 GCA_014860665.1 Bacteroidales bacterium
GATAGGTCTGAAGAAATTTTCTTGCACCTAAAAGCACTTTTTCTTCCATTCCTTCCACATCTATTTTTATGAAGATTTTGTCATCCGAGCTGATTTGCATTTCAGTCATTAAATCATCCAACGGGACAATCGTCGATTCGATGATCATCTGTTTATCGTCGAGATTCTCTACTAATTCGACCCCCACCATATGGGAAGCACCCGTATTCAAAACATCAAACGCAAATTCTGCTTTCTTTTTATGATCGCCTAAGGCCAGATTAAAGACCTTAACCTTATCATCCAGATTATTTAATATCAGATTGATTCTTGTAGCATTATAATTGGATTTTATTGGCTCAAAAGCATAACCACGGAGACCTTTTTCTGCTAAAAGAATAGAATAGGTGCCCATGTTAGCTCCAATATCAAGAAATACATTATAACTATCGAGGTGCTTATAAACAAATTCTTTTACATTCCATTCATAAGCATAATTGGCAAACTGAAAGTCGATAGTGCCTTTTCTAACCAAAAAAGTCCCAAGACTACTTTTATAAATTCTGGATTTACTCGTGGTTTTTCTCAGCAAAACAAACTTCATAGAAGTAAGAATGTAGCGGTACTCTCTCCACTTTATGAAATCTTTGAAATATTTTAAAAAAGTATAGATTTTATTCATAAGCACATTTTCTTGATCCGGTATTCCTTTTATCTTTTCCTAATTCAATCACTAAACTAATACCATAGTAACGAATTTTGTCAAATTTATTATGGAACTCTTTCCCACTGTTTCGTTTCCGGATTATATTTTTTAAGAATTTTTCCTGGATTTCCGACAACCACTGAGTAGGGGGGGACATCTTTTACCACTATGCTTCCACCCGCTATAACAGAGTGTTTACCCACTGTAACACCGGCAGTTATCATGGCATTGGCCCCAATCCATACTTCATCTTCGATAACAATCGGATTGGTGGAGACTTTCTGCTGGCTGGGAGGTAATGAAATATCTTCATAACTGTGATTTAATCCGGAAAGTACCACATTCTGAGCAAACATAACATCACTTCCCACCTTGACGGGGCCAATCAGCACATTACCCAAACCAATCCGCGTACGGTCTCCGATAATTACATCACCGACTCCATTATTAATCGTGCAAAAATCTTCAATGGTTGAATCATTTCCAAGTTCAAAACGATTAAATGGAAGTACATCCATCCTGGTCCTACGCCTGATAAGCGATCTTTTTCCTTTTTTGTGTTTTATGGGGTTCACGAAAAGTTTTACCCAAAGACGCGGTCTCGCCTGATTTCTGGGCATAAGCATCCAAAGCACCAGCTTCTTAAGCCTATCATTGGATTTGATTTTTTCTTTAAGTCCCATCTTAATTTGGTTTTTCTACTTGCTCAATTCGCTTGTAAATCTCATCTACGTTGGCTTCCCAGGTATGACTTCTTGCAAGCTCTTCACGTTTTCTTTCCAATTCAGGTGAATTTTCAAGTAAAGCCTTCTCAATCAATGTAACATACTGTTCCTTATTTTCCGCCAGATAAACATAATTGCTAAATACACTCATTGCTTCAGTTTTGGTAGCTACTGTTGGTTTTCCCATGGCAAGATATTCATCAATTTTCCGCGGATAGTTTCCTCTGGTCACTTCATTCACTACCTGTGGATTCAGTGCGACGTCAAAAGAATTAAGATAGACCGGCAATTCTTCCATCTTTTTTCTTCCAAGAAAATGGACATTATCAATTCGATGTAATTCACTATTTTTAAACCCTTCATCTTCAGGGCCAATCAGTACCAATGACCAATCAGGATGGCTTTTGGCAATATGCACCAAAACAGAAATATCAAGACGCAATGTGTAAAGTACTCCTATATAACCAATTATTGGTCCATTGATATTTTTCATGTCCTCTGGAACAGATTTGATTAGTTTTTTATCAAAAAGAGAAACATCGCATCCCTGGCCAACGTAATAGGAGTGTGGATTAAATCTACCGGCAAGATATGCAAGATAAGTCGAATTTGCTACAACAAGATCTACCTTAGCCATGAGAGAAGCTTCTATACGAATTCCCTGTGTTTTCCAGTAATCCACAGCAATCATATTGTCGCGGGTATAATAAACATAGGTTTTAGCACCTATAAGTTCCTTCAGATAAAAACTGCGGAACATATCTGTGTCATTAAAAATGATAATATCTTTAAAATTAAGCTTGCCAATAGCCCGCTTTATCTCGCTGGAAAAGCGTTTATTATTCATTTTATTTATTATATCAAACAAACCATTGAAAGGAAGTTGATTGATTGATTCAAGCATCACCCGTGGATAAAAACTCCACATGTTTTCGTTGATCTGCTCCATATCAGGCAGATCTCCTTTAATGATTTTTATCCTTTTTTTTATGATGGGATCTTTCCTTTCACGAAAGCGCGTCAGTCTGTCAAGAGGATAATTCACATATAATACTCTGTTATTTTTTGAGAAGACTTCGGCAAGATTAATCACATTACTGCCTATCCGGCTATCGAGTGAGGCCAGCCCAACCATCACAATATCTCTATTTTCAATCATAGATTTTAGTTTGGCTTTTGATGGCTATTATATACAGTTTTGTATAATTCAAGTACATTTTGCGCCATGCTTTTCCAACTGAATTTTTCTGCTTGTTTGATTCCCTCTTTGGTCAACTTTTCTCTGAGCTTTTCATCAGAAAGCAATATCTCTATGCCCTTTGAAATCTCCTCTGGTTTGAATGGATCAACAATGTAAGCCGCACCCCCTGAAACTTCAGGCATTGATGATGTGTTGGAAGTGATAACCGGAACTCCACAGCGCATGGCTTCAAGCATTGGAATTCCAAAGCTTTCACGTAAAGATGGATAAAGAAAAACACTGCATAGATTATAAACTGCGGGTAAATCTGTGTTTACAACATAACCTGTAAGAATGATGTGTTCTCGGAGTTCGGGCTCATTAATCTGCACTAAAAGTTTTTCCAGTTCTGCTTCAGCAAAGTCGAGGATAACAAGATAAAGATCATTATCTTCTGACCTCTTCATATAGTCTGAAAAGGCCTTTAAAACACCCAATGTATTCTTTTTGGGATCTGTATTACCAAGGAAGAATAAAAACCGATCAGGAAGTGTGTATCGTTCCTTTACGCGTCGCAACTCTTCAGCATCTTCAATCTTTTTAAAATGTTCACTTACGCCATTATAAATGGCTACCAGTCGTTTATCTCCCTCTGGAAAACCAAAAAAGTCGTGAATTCGATTTCTTTCAAATTCAGATACTGTGATAATCTTGTCTGCTTTTTTTACAACCCTTGGCACCACAAACCGCCTGTACATATTACCTATTTTCTGATACCAGGTTCCTCCTTTTTTCAAAAGACTAACACTTTCCAAATAAATGATATCATGAAGTGTTACAACTAAAGGCATTTTTGGAGATACAGGAGCAGTATTACTGGTACAATGCAAAATATCACAACCTTCTGCCTTGGCCGCTTTGGGTAAAGCAAATTGTTCCCAGGTTGGATATGAGCCACCTTGTAATTCAACAAATTTAAAATTAGGTGTTTCCTGGAAAATTTTATTGTCCTGATCAGGTTTAATGAAAACGACATATTCGTTGTCGTGGTCTATTTTCTGAAGCTCTCTAATAAGCTCAAGAGCCACCATATCCATACCATGTTTTCTCTTTCTGTATAGACGTTGCCCTTCTATTCCTATCTTCATCTATTTCAAATTTTCAGGTATAAATATTGCAAAAATTAATGACACAGTATGAGTAAGTTAAGAAACTTATTCACAACGCTTTGGTGAAAACCACAAGGAAAAAGCTCATTAAATATCTTTATCGGGTATCAAACACACTATTTTCTTAACCGATTCCAGGGGTGTTTGATCTGGAATGCATTGTAAGTATGTTTAGTGTGTAAATATTCTTTATTTCCGCCTTTAAACCGAAACACTGATAAAACTGTCAGAAATATTCCTAAAGGAAGTCTTGTTATCGCCCATAAAGTTCTAAAATTATAAAAATAGCCTGGAATGGATAACACAAACACAAGCAGACAAAGAACGAAAATTATGATCCAGGGCAGAAAATAACTAGCAGGTGCAAGAATCAGAAAAGCAAGCGAAATAATAAATAAAATGGAAATTAAAAGTATTCGTGGTAAAAGAATAAATTGAAGTGCTTTATTAAAAAGATCAATGTTACCGTGAAAGATAAGCTCTTTAAAAGCGGGAATAAAACTCTTGCCGAAATAATGTATCTGAGCAGAAATCCAGCGTCTTCTTTGTTTGGTGAAAACCTTGGCGTTTGGAACCTTTTCATCGTAAACGTATGCATCAGGCAAATAAACAATTTTCTTCTTTTCTTTGAGTAATCTTACTTCAAGTTCCTTGTCAAAACCTCCAACTACTTTTACTTCCCTCATTGTTGACTTAAAATATTGATAATCGAATGCCATAGCCGATCCTATCAGGGATGAAGAAAAACCCAGTACCCAATGACCCTTCCTGAAAATATGATTGTTCATCTCTTCGCTGACAGCATCCAATATAGCAAATGAAGTATCCATATTCTTGGCAATTCTGTGCCCCTGAACTATCTGATATCCTGCGCAAAAAGCTTCATTTACTTTAGTAAGAAACCTTGTCTCCATAATATTGTCAGCGTCCAAAATTACAGCTACATCATAGGAATCATCCAATTGATCAAGTGCTGCGTTTAAAGCCCGTGATTTGGTGCTGAATTCAAGTTTTACTTCAAACACTTTTACGTTTATCTGACTAAGTTTTTCAATAGTTTCCGGGAGAAATCCATCGGCAATAATAGCTACATCGTAGTTCTCAGTTCCATAATCCTGTTTAAGCGCTTCTTTTGCAACATCCACAATGACTTCATCCTCGCGGTAACCAGGAATCAGTACGATCATTTTCCGCTTTCTGGTTTCCTTAATTGTATTTTTTTTGATTTTAAAAATACCGGCAAAAGCAAAAACAAAAAGGTAAATGGTTGAAAAAGCCAGGTACAGATAAACCAAAGCTTCCAATAGAAAGATAAGTTTGAGTATCATAGCATTGGGTTTTCATGAATTTCAGGAGAAAACAAATGGGTAATATGCCAACCTATTGCACGATAATATGCAAGGAAGAAAGAAATTTTTCCTTTTAGAAGGAACTTAAAAGCGTTTTTGGGAATAGCAACAAAAAGCTGATATAGCAATGCCAAATAGAAGTCTTTTCCATACAGGCTTCTTCTCATAAAAACAATACGGTTTCGGTTTTGATAATAAATTTTCAAAGCGCTTAATTTTCCAGTAGATACCGACTCTTTATGAAGCACATGAGAGTTTCCGACATAGTAAATTTTATAGCCAGCCTGTTTAATTCTGGCGCACCAGTCAGCTTCTTCATAATATAAAAAGAAAATATAAGACATGAGTCCGATTTCTTTTACAACGTGCATCGGAACCATCATTGCTGCGCCATGAGCATAGGCAGTTTCTCGATCATCATAATATTGACTGCGATCTTTTTCCCAGTAGCCTATAGCAGAATTTCTCATAGTCACCTTCCCAATAGGAGTGTATCCGGCATATTGGATGGTATCAGGTTGGTAATAGAACTTAATTTTAGGACTGACAGCACCAATTCCTGGATTTTGTTCCAGTTTATCGATAAGAGGTTCCATAAAATCGTGAGGAACTTCGATGTCATTGTTAAGGAGCAGTATATATTCACCGCGGGCTTGCATCAGTCCATAATTATTCCCTGCAGCAAAGCCATAATTTATAGGATTTTCAATAAAAACGATATTGGGAAAAAGTTGTTTTATTTTCTTTGGATCATCTTCAGTGGAATGATTGTCCACTACAATAACTTCGAAATTCGGGTAAGAGATCTTATTTAAAGATTCCAGAAGTGCGCAAGTCACCTCAGTCTGATTATAATTAACCGTTATAATTGAAACTAGAGGATAATATTTGCGCCGTTCTGTCATAATACCTAATTGTGCTTTATATCCTCCACGTGGGAATGTTCCGTATGGATAAACTTTTTGGATGCCCCTTTCATCTTCATCAGACTTAGAATCATAAGCATAAAGCCGTAGGGGAGAGATAGTAAAGCAACGAAAGTCCTTTTATTATAAAATTTTGCAGGTACCGAGAAAATCATAGCAATTGCCGTCACTATGAATAATGCCAGCCACGCATAGAAGCCAGGGAAAAAATAAGGTTGTAAAAAACGAATGGGAACCAGATAAATTAATCCGTAAATCATTGATAAAATAAACAATCCTCCGCTCAAAAGAATTCGCGGCGGTTGTACCATTTGAATTACTTTATCGAAGTAATCAAAATTACCTTTTGTTATAAGCATCTTCAACCCATCCAGAAAATGAGTTCTGAAATAGGCTACCTGGGCAGCAATCCATCGCCTTCTCTGATTTACAAACACATCAGGTTTTTGTGTTTTTTCATCAAAAATATTGGCATCTGAAACATAAGCAATTTTGTATCCTTGTCTGATTAATTTTAATTCAACTTCTTTGTCTTCACCTACAGAGTCGATGGTTCTCATAGTTTCCTTAAATAGTTTGTAATTAATCCCCATTCCTGACCCTATTAATGCAGAGGAAATTCCTAAGACCCGATGTCCTTTTCTGAAAATACTGTTATTGATTTCTTCGCTGATAGCATCCAGTATGGCAAATTTCGAATTCAGATTTTTGGCAGTTCTGTGTCCCTGAACAGCGCTAAAACCTTTATCAAACACAGCATTAATTTTAAGCAAAACTCCCGGTTCCATAATATTATCAGCATCAAGAATAAAGGCTACATCATAATCATCACCAATGATTTCCATACATTTATTAAGAGCCTTTGATTTTTTACTGACTTCAAAAGAAACTTCGACGACTCTGATAGGTAATTCCTTAAGCTTTTCTAATGTACTGGATTTAAAACTGTCAGCAATTACAATAACTTCAAACATATCCGTCGGATAATTTTGTTGAGAGGCTATTTCAGCAACTGAAACAATTACAGAATCTTCTTTGTAACCCGGAATCAGTACTGCAAATCTTCTTAGCTTCTCCGGGTTCTCGTTTTGTTTTTGTTTATAAAAAACTCCTGCCAATGCAAATACAAAAATGTAGATTGCCGCAAGCATTAAATAAATATAAACCAACGACTCAAGAATTATAACAACCGTCCTGAAATAGTCCATTTTAACCTTTGTTTTGTGCCAAATGTGGCAACCCGTAAATATTTCTGTAATGCGTCCAATGCCACAAGACTGATTTCCAGCTTGCAAGGCTTAAATCCGCTCTTCCTTTTAATAAGAAAGCTAATGCTTGCTTGGGAACAGCTATGGTATACAAGTAGAATAAACTCAGAAATTTAATAAAACCTTTGTTATTTCTTCTCGCAAACATAATACGACCTCGCGTAAGATAAAATATCTGAAACGGGCTGTCCTTAATTGTTGAAATAGATTCTTTATGATAAACCAGTGATTTTCCCTGATAATAAATTTTATAACCAGCTCTTTTCATATGGTCAGCCCAATCGTGTTCTTCATAATACAGGAAGAAATTCTCAGCCATAATCCCCACTTTATTAATCGCATCCATGGAAACCAGCATAGCAGCTCCAAAAATAGAACCTGTTTCGCATGTAACATCGTACTGTCCTTTGTCTTCTTCTCCAAATCCAATTGCAAAATTTCGGATTGTAACAGGATTTATCTTCGTAAATCCACCAAATTGTAATGTGTTAGGAGTGTGGAAATAATGAATCTTGGGGCTTACCATTGCAATCTTGGAATCAGATCCCAATACATCGACCAAAGGTTCCAGAAAACCTTTTTCCACTTCCGTGTCATTATTAATAAAAAGGATATATTTCCCTTTACAAAAGGGTAGGGCGGCATTGTTTCCTGCAGCAAACCCCAGATTCATCTTATTTTGAATAAAATGAATGTAAGGAAATTTTTCTTTGATGGCTTCAGCGTGATCTTCTTTCTTTGAATCATTGTCAACTACAAAAATCTCTGTTTCGGGATAAGTAATCTTCTCGAAAGAAGAAAGAAATTCCTCTGTAACCTTTGATTGATTATAGTTGACGGTAATAACTGAAACAAGCGGCCATTTCTTATCTTCAAAAGCCATATAAAACAATTTAATCAAACGATTTTACTGACCAGGCTGGTAATCCTCTTGCTATTCTTGAATCATACTCACGTTGAAGCGCTTGTGCTGAAAACAAAAATACCCAACTTAAGTACAACAGAATACCTGTTGGCATCTGTCCAAGAACCCCGTTTCCATATGCAGCCCCCATAATCCCGACATATCCTCCAAGCAATGCACCCAAAATGTTTCCAAGTTCTTTAGATTTGACTTTTGCCATAATAAGATAAAAACTCTTAAACATAATATACATCAAAATAAACAGATGCAAAATAAGCCCGACGCGACCTTGTTCAGCCCATATTTGTACATACCAACTATCAGTAGCCACATTTGCAAGGAAACCCTGTGGAGAAAATCGTAAACCCCAGTTACCAGCAGAACCGATACCTCCTCCAAACGGTTTGTTTGCCAAATAAGCGGCAAGAATTTGGCGGTTATGCAAACGAACCAGATATGAAGCATCGGTTTCAGGGTGAAAAGCAGTACGCATACGAGCGATAGTATATGAACTGTTTCCGATATATGTGTAAGCAAAAAAGACGTATATCAAAGCAAGAATCAGACCTCCAGCTATAATCACCCTGGGTCTTTTCGAAAGAATAACAAAAGTAATCCCCCCTAAAGCTGGGACAATCACAGCTCCTCTGGTTCCGGAAAGCATCATTCCCCAGAAAGACATCAAAGAAACGATCCAAAAGAATATTTTTTTTCCGGGCTTTTTTATAGATGCTGCCACTCCTGCAAATACAATTCCGGCTGCACCTTGAGCCGCGCCAAACTGTCCTGCATCACTAAAGAAGGAGAATATCCTCAATTTACCATTAATGATGTGTGTAATAGCCCCAACTGTATTTAACCAATATTGCTCTGCATAGTCCAAACCAATATATTTCTGCTGTAATCCTTTTAAACTAGCTAATAATGAGAAAATCGCCCAAAAAACAAGAAATCCATAAAGATTCTTTAATTTAGAAAAAGTCAGAAATGCTATTGGTATTAAAAGCAGAGGGTACAAAGAAACCCCACGAACTGCGTAGAACCAGGCTGTCCGGCTCAATGCAGCAGGGTTAAAGAATTCCATTAATGAATACATGAACCAAATTACCATCAGGTAAACGATATCCCTTTTTAGAAGAGAAAAGTCTATATTTTCAGTCAGACGCTTGAAAAATATGGCGACTACTATCAGCACCATCAATCCGTCAATACTCAAACCTAATGGTACATTTCTGATATAACGGGTCAATCCAATTGCGGTAAAAGCCATAAATAAAATGGCATATATTCCAACCGCAGGACTAATAAATACCCTATTCAGGAAATAAACTGTAGGAGCCAGAAACACAAGAGCTATAGCAACTTTGAGTCCGCCTTTTGCAACAATGGCTCCTAATACTATTGTCATCACAATAATGATAAACAATACAAGCGGATGTTGTAGTCTAGCAGCACCGGTTCTCTTTCTCAATGACTCCAGCATTTTTAAAATTTATTCCATAAAATTAAAAAAATAATGTCTCAACTGGCTTTTCTTTTCAGAAGGGAACTCTCCGTAAAAAACAAAATCCCACCTTTAAAGATCTTTCTTAAATGAATTTCAATATTTTGATTTAGATAGTAGTGTCCTATAAAAATTCCTATTAATGTAAAAGAGATCGTTACCCAGGCAACTCCCTGCAAAACATTAATTATAGTGTATTCTTTTGCATATAATGCAGTCAGACTCAGACTGTGAACTCCGGAAAACAGAAAAGTAAAAAAACTTAAAAATCCAGCAACAAATACAAATGCAAATACAACTATGGAGTCGCCTATAACATTGGCCAGCGTCATATACACCACTTTAAAAAAATTATATTTCGGTAGGTTTAAACTATCTAGTAACACTCCAATAAAGCGATCTAAAGGAAGTAATATCCCGTAAATACAAAAAATTCTAAAAATAACAGCTGTTTTTTCATAGCCAGCACCACCTAATATATATACAAATTCTTTCGCATAAATAAAGGAGATAAGCATAATTGGCAATAACAAAAATGTCATCCCTCCAGCATTTGTATAAAACAAATGTTTTACTTTTTCAGTATTCCCTTCAATACTTGCCTTTGACATTCCAGGAAATGCAGTCATGGCAAAACTTCTTAAGGGAATCTCAATAATCTCAGTAAGCTTCAATGGAATACTATATAAAGCAACTCCTGCCGTACCTAAAAACGGACTCAATCCTATGATAAAAGTGTCAGCACTTTTTAACAGATTACTGCCGATAAGAGTTCCTGTTGAATATTTACCAAAGTTCAATATTAATCTATTGGTTGTGCGCTTTGCCTTTAAAACATACTTTATCCCATCCCAATTCGTAATACTTGAAACTAATGAAGTTACAACATTGACAGCCAGGTAAGCATAAACAATTATCTGAAGAGAAAACCTAGTCCAGAAATAATTAGCTATAAGGAAAAGCATGAATCCTCCCACATTAATAATTCTGAGTACCAATAACTTGTCAAATCTCATTTTTGCCTGTAAAACAGACTGTGCATTGTTAAACGGTAAGTTTATTATTGCAAGGGCAGGAAACCAATAGAAAAACAAAGAAAATCCAGAATCATGTATCATGGCAGGGAAGAGAAAGTCAATTCCAATCACAAAACCTGCAACCAGAATACTGGAAATCAAATTGATGATATAATTTGAACCAATTAATCTTTTAGCTTCGTCTTCATCAGCACCGGCTAAAAAACGGACGATAGCTGTACGTGTAATTCCAAAACGGATCATATCCACGAAATTTGCTGTAGTAATCAGCAAAACCCACTTACCAAAATCATTGGTATTCAAACTTCTAACTAGCAAAAGGAAACCGAAAAACCCGAAGACAGCTACCAAACCATTGTTTGCCAGCGAGAGAAAGTTGTTATTTTTAAGTATTTTGGACAGGACATTAGCCACGGTTTTTAACCTCTCTCTTTACAGTAATTTTATACTTTGTTGCATTAAGGTATGCAGCCTTAATTCTGTTCATCCAACCGGTTCTGTTTTTTGGAATTTCTGTTAACAGTTCATCCAAATTATAAAGTTCTACTTCATTCAGAACCACAAGGAAATTATTTGGAGCAGCTTCCCTGAAAGTCTTAAGAGCGGTTTTATCTGCCCTGGTAAACTTATTGCTGCTTCTTACTACAAACAAAGACAAATCGACTTGCGATAAAAGTTTTATAGGATAGGTATGATAGACAATTGAAGGAATTTCTATAAAGATAAAATCGTATGGTGTATTGTTCTTTCTCAGATAACGACTATCCATAAGCTCCTGAAGGTCTGATACATCAATAAAGTTACTTTTTACTGTGTAATGGAAGCTATGATTGAAATCTTCCTCTTCCTCTAATTCAGAATCTTCTGCACTATAATTCAGGAAAAGAACTTTGTTTCCCATGGAACGCATCTGATTGATAATCTTATGTGCCAGTAATGTTTTACCTACCCCGTTTTGTGTACTGAAAAGTAAAACCAAATAAGGTTTCTCGGGCTCAGGTTTAAGCGACGCAAGGTTCAGTTTAATATTCTGTATTATCATATCTATAAGCCTTGCCGAAATCTGCGAAAGTTCGTTGGCAAAATTTCTTGAAAACAGATAGGGGAAAGCTCCACCGAGTTCCATTCCCGTTTGCTCCACGACACGGCTGGGATTTTTAGCAGAAGTGTCGAAATATTCAAGCATGATGATCAGGAAGGCAATGATGATAAATCCAGCAAATCCAGCTGCCAGAACAATATATTTTGCCCTCGACGGATTAGGAGAAATTGGAAAATATGGTGGGTCAACAACCTTAATATTGGTAGACAATTCCAGGTTCTGTTGCTTCATTTTTGCCTGGTTAAGGCTATGAAGCAGCTCAAGATACGTCTGTTCATTCACTTTAATTTCCCGCTCAATTCGCGTAAGCATAGCTCCTAAAGGAGCCATTTTCTGATAAGTACGAATAAAATCAAGTTTGCGGCGCGCTAATACTATTAAAGCCGCTTTTGCTTCCGTATAAGTAATCGTATTGGCTAACCATGCATCCAGCAAATTTTTGATAGATACCCCCTGTGTAGAATGTCCATAAAGATACAATTCGTCGACACGTAGCTTTAAATTAGCTCTTAACTGTTTTTGCTTTTTCTCCAATCCTTGTAACCTTGCTGCAACATCACTGTTATAACTTTCAGCCAATCGGTTAACAATAATTTTCTCAGAGACATCGGATAACTGCTTCCTCATTTGGTTGATTTCATCACTTTTTAAATAGATGGAATCTCTTGCAGTCATTTTTGTTTCAATTTCCTGTAATGTCAAAGAAGCCCCTGAAAGTCTTATTTGCTGATCCTGATAATATTTATCCAGATCTTCTTTTTGCAAAGCAATGGCCTTACTTTGCTCATAATAATTGATGATATTATTTTGTTTGTTGAAACGCAGCAGTCTGTCTTCGGCTTCATTCAATTTTCTATCGGCAGAATCAACCTGATGCTGGAAATACTCAACAACACGGTCGGTTTCATTAATTCGCAACATCCTGTAATTTCTCATGAAAACTGTTGAGATAATTTTTAAAGTCTGCTGGCAAATCCCAGGATCATCTGAAGTATAGGTGAGTTTTACAAGGTCGCTATTACTAACACGAAATATCTGAACCTTACTGATATAACTTATACTGTAATGTGCATTTGAACCGTATTGCAATAAACCATATATATAGTTTGTATCATCTGATGCATAGTATGCCTGAAGATTATTTACAGTCTTTTCATAATCAGAAGGATTTACGCCCGGTGGAACAATTGGATCTTTAACAAAAATTCCAGAGGGTTTTGAATGTTGCTGATTACTTAGCTCATCTGAAACTGTGACTACATTACCATTTTCACCTGTTGCAGAACTTTGTACTCCAGTTCCATCATCAGGAGAAACCTGTTTGCCTGCATAATCATAAGAAGATTGTCCATACTGGGATTGCTGACCTGTACTTATTATAATTCTTTGTCCAGGTTTAACATCACCTGAATTTAGATTATTAATCTCTCTCAGCTTGCTGATATTAACCCCATAACTTTTTGCAATTGAATATAATGACTCACCTGGTTGCACAACATGATATTGAAAACCTGAAACAGTCTCAGCAGAACCTTTAATAACCAAACGCTGTCCTGCAGTTAAGTCGCCTGAACTCAAATTATTCAGACTCATTAGTTCTCCCCTCGAAACGCCATATCTACTTGCAATGGAAGCAAGCGATTCCCCTGGCATAACGGTATGAACAATGGTTCCGTTTCCAGAGCCTGATTTTTCTAATCCGGTGCTATAGTTATTGTCTACTGGTTGGGGATTGTTATTCGCAGACAAATTATTTTCATCTCTGGAAGCTTGATTCTTTTTTATGTTAATTTGTTTCTGCAGAGATTGAATTTCTTTTTGCAAATTGTTTATTTGTTCTGCTTTCTCCCTTTCAACACCCGATTTGTTATCAACTACAACTAAATCTTTGATTCTTTTGGGAATCATTCGTTGCAATTTATTGAAATTTTCGTTTGATATATATTGTGGAATATAGTGAGTCAACGACAAATCCTGTCCCAACAAACGTAAAGATGTCTCAACGACAGTTTGTCGGGAAGTGATCAAATTAATCATATTGTCGAACTGAGCACTGGTACTAAAATAGTCAGTCGGACGCTGCGATGTTGATTCGATGGAATATCCGGTCGTGATACCGGTATAAATTATAGCCTCCGACTCGTAAACCTTCTCCTGATGACGGGTGAAATAGTAAACCACCACTGCCAACAGAAAAGGTATCCCAAGCAACAGGATGATGTTTCTTTTAAAAAGTCTTATGAGGCTTAAAAAATCCATATTAAGAAATCAATATTAACGTAAGATATTGATAAGGTTAAATTTCATTCCAGTAGCAACTTGCAACAACTGATATGCATTATTAAACTCAGCTATAGCTTGTTGAAAATTAATGGCACCACGAGTCTGTATTTCCTTTAAACGGGTATACTCGGCAGTCGAAATCTCACTGTTTAAGAACTCGTTTTGTGCCATCTGCATTTGCATCAAAGTAAAATTCTGATAGGAATTATAGATTTTAATATAATTCTGATATTCAACAAGGTTATTATAATAAGTTATCACTTGCGTAGCAAGGAACCGACGGTTTATTT
This sequence comes from Bacteroidales bacterium, assembly GCA_014860665.1. Classification (GTDB taxonomy): domain Bacteria; phylum Bacteroidota; class Bacteroidia; order Bacteroidales; family F082; genus Sulfidibacterium. The sequence continues at coordinate 14,423 of JACZJI010000050.1, forward strand.
CCTTTTGCATCATCGATATCTCAATCCATTTTTTTTGTTGATTTATCTGGTTCCTTCTGTCCACAAGAGCAAGAAGTGGTAAACGAATATAAAATCCAACAGCATAATTGCTTCGCCAGGACCAGGAGTGATAATAATGACCAATTTGAATGTAATCATCCTGATTCCAGAAATCCCATCTTCCAAAATTGGAATCCCAGTTCAGGCTGAAATAATTCAGCCATGCGCGTCTGGCAGAAAGCGTGGTGTAGGCATAATAATCCTCTTTTAATGTTTCATATCGGACATCAGGAGAATTATAGGAAGCAGAATCGATAAGGACTTCCAATGGAGGAAGTCTTTTTGTAATGTCATCAGTAACCGGATTAAAATATCTTGAACTATCAACTTGTGAAGATTGATTTTGAGCAAACACCTTAAAGTTTGCTAACAAGATGACCCCAACAATTAATATAAAGTTTCTAGCTTTAGTTAGCTTCATAATGACCTTTCTACTCTATAAAGTGCACAGTTCTTAATATTGCGAAATTTACCGTATTCTTTACTTCAATTTGAGTTTTCAATAATTAATTATTAAAAAAGTTTTAAACAATAAATCTACACATTTTGTTTCTGGAGCATAGCGGGTATTGTACTTAATATCAGCTTTATATCTCCAATAAATGAATATGTTTCCGCATATTTATTGTCCAAAGACTTTCTTTCTTCCTCCGACATAACACCACCTTTTCCTCGCAACTTCACCTGCCATAGACCAGTAATTCCCGCAGGAGCCATAAACCTGGCGCCCCAGTCATCGGAAGTTAAAAGTTCAGCTTCATACAAAGGGAGGGGGCGATTCCCCACAATCGACATTGAACCTACCAAAACGTTAAAAAGCTGGGGAAGTTCATCAATACTGGTATTTCTGATTATCTTTCCAACTTTTGTTATTCGCGGATCATTTTCAATTTTTATGAAAGTCGAAACATTTCCACTTTTCTTTAAAATTTTATACCAATACTCACATATTTCTTCCCCACCAATATACAATACCGGAGAACAGTGTTCTCCTTCGGGCAAAGCATCACACCGTGGGCAAGATTCTATTTGATCCGACGAAAACTGACTTGGTTTTTCCTCCTTTTTATACTGATTTAAATGGCTCAGTTCTTTGAGCTTTAATTCAGAACCCGTATACATGGAGCGGAATTTATAAAAATCAAAAATCCTATATCCGGTTCCAACTCTCTTAGATTTAAAGATGACCGGACCTTTTGATTCTAACTTTATTGCGATGGCAACAATAATAAACAATGGAGATAGAATTATGATAGCAAACAAAGAAACAAAAATGTCAAAAAGTCTTTTGATAAACGGTATTTTGTAAGTTCTCTGTGTCTTGGCTGGTTTATTCTCAACTTCTTCTATCCTGTTTAAATACTGTATTAAAAAACGGATTCTGGTAACAAGTTTATCGATATTAAAGGGATGAATGTAAAAATCATCAAATACCTCCTTGTTTTTAAAAACCTTTTCTCTAAAAAGAGGATTATTTTTAAAGTCAATCAGAACGAATGGAATGTTTTTAAGCCCCAATCTTTGTTTTAGGTGCATCCCCATTTCAAAGCCTTCGATTCCCGGCAAAGCTACCTCAGCAATCACTACATTTATATCTTTATGCTTCCTGATGTAATCAATTGCCTGAAGGCCATTCTCATAATGGACAACATCCAAATCCAAAGTTTTTGCCTTTAACGAGCTCAATACATCTGGATTCTTCCCAACGTACATCAAAGATATTTTATACGGGCCTTCCTCCATAATTTGAGATTTCTACTTACTCGTCCTGCTTATAAGATTGTTAATGCGAAGTAAAAGCTCTTCCGGATTGAATGGTTTGACAAGATAGTCGTCTGCGCCCATTCTCAAGCATTTTACTCTTTCCTGGCTACTTTCGATACCGCTCAACATGATCATCGGGAGGTTTCCAAAAAAACCACTGGCCCTTACTTGTTTTAGCATTTCGTAACCATCAAGATTTGGCATTTGAATATCAGCCACAATAAGGTCAGGCAAATTTCCTTCTTCTAAATATTTTATCCCTTCCAATCCATCTGTCTTTGTGACAATATCATAAGTTTTGCCAATATAATTTTCTAAAAGCATTCTGATTGACAACTCGTCATCTACAATTAAAATCTTTTTTTTCATACCACCCTTTTAGTCAAACCGTACCACATTATAGAGCAAAATTAGCAATTTCCCATTATCATGAAAGTAAGTATTAATAAGTTATTTACAGAGAGTAGTTAATAAATTTAAATCAGGAGGATGGATCAAAGGTTCTCAAAAATAAGAGATATTTCTCTGGGATTTAATGGTTTGGATAGATAGTCATCCATTCCGGCCGCCAGACAATCATTTTTATCCTGTTTTTGTGAATTCGCTGTAAGGGCAATAATTTTCACTCTTGTTTTACTAACTCTTTCTGTCTCTAGTGTTCTTATTTTTCTGCAAGCTGTAATACCATCCATAACAGGCATTTGTATGTCCATTAAAATAATATCGTAGACATTCTTTTGAAATTTATTCACTGCAACAGCACCATTTTCAGCAACATCCACATCAAATCCGATCTTCTGCAAAAGATTTTTTGTGAGTTTTTGATTGATTAAATTATCTTCAACCAATAAGACTTTTCTTACTTTCTTTGATTTAGATTCTCTTTTTCGCTCTTTATTTCCTTCCAGAACAACAGTCAGCTCAAATGTTGTTCCAAGAGAACTGGTTTCCTTGATGAAGATATCACCCCCCATTAGTTGACACAATTCCTTTGAAAGGACCAATCCCATCCCAATCCCCTGATAATTTCGAGAATAAGATTTAGAACCAACAGAAAATGCTTGCCATAGATTTGCTATTTCTGAAATGTTTATTCCTTTACCACTATCGCTAATTGTAAAACGGATTGTTTTAGAATTACCATCCTCTGAATCGAGATCTGCCCATAGCCTGATTGTGCCATTATCAGTAAATTTTATAGCATTTTCTAACAGATTTGAGAGAATTTGTTTTAATCGTGCTTCATCCCCAACAAGGAGTTTTGGTAAATTTTTGGAAAACTCAAAGCTTAAACTTAAACCTTTATCAGTGGCTTCTTTGGAGAAAATTGAATATAAATCTTTAATTGTTTTATATGAATCAAAGAGGAGATTATCGAGACTTAATAGGTTGTTCGTCAATTTATAGTAATCCAAAACATTATTT
>JACZJI010000051.1 GCA_014860665.1 Bacteroidales bacterium
CCTCAAACGAACATAAAACAGTCATTTTCATCTATCTGACAATTTCTATCAGAATATTAAATGTTCAAAAATAACAGCTCAACCATCCCCTGTTATTATAAACATAATTTTCAGGAATATCATAATCTGTTTTGTAAGGAAAAATAATTTGGATTAATTCTAAAATATTCGCTCAGAGTATTGAATGGTGAGAAAATGGCAGATTACTTTCATTGCCTTAGTATCATAAATATTCAAATCTACTGGTTTTAAAAATGTTATTTTCTTAAATACGACCCGGTATCCAATTTTAAAGGAGACATTTTATTTTATAAATAAAAGTTATATCAGTTTTGAGTCTGTATAATTCTTTTGAGAGGCACTCAGATGGGGAAACACACTCTTCACAGAGTTATGCTTTTATCTGGTAAAAGTGAACTCTGTCTCAGTGGATAAGGAGGGAGTAAAATAATATCCTTCGTAATCAAATAGCTTCAAATCTTCCGGATTGGTCAATTGATTCTGAATAATAAATCTCGCCATTAGTCCCCTTGCTTTTTTTGCATACACGGTAACTATTACAGGTTCTCCGTTCTTGTATTCTTTAAAAACAGGAGTAATTATCCGGGCACGCAATTCCTTTATATTTATACTTTTAAAGTACTCTTGAGATGCAAGATTAATCAACACATTGTCGTGTTGGACATCCATTGACTTTTTCAAGGATTTTGTAATTAGCTTTTTCCAAAAATCATAGAGATTTTTAGCGCTTCCGGTAGATATTTTGAGCGCCATTTCCAAACGATAAGGCTGTATGAGATCCAAAGGGCGCAAAATACCATAAAGTCCTGATAAAATTCGAAGATGTGTCTGAGCAAAAAACAAGTCTTTTTCGCTAAAAGACTCCGCATCCAATCCCCTGAAGGCTTCTCCGATATAACTAAAAATCGCTGGAATAGCATTTTCTTTATTATTGACTGTCCCCCATTGCTGAAAACGTTCAAATGTTAGTTGTGCTATCTCAGGATTAATTTTCATTAGATTGGAAAGTTCACCAGGTGATTTCATTTTCAGAATCGCTGCCAACTGTTCAGCAAATTTTAGATACTCCGGTAAAGTAGTTTCAAAACCAACAGCAGATTTCAGTGAATCCATTGTTTTGGCAGGAGATAAAATTATCAGCATAAAATGGTTTTTGTGCCACAAAGATAGAAGACGCAGAGAAATCAGAGAAGAAATTTCTGCTTTTTACAATTAATTTAAACTCTTCTCTAATCAAACAAATTAGAAATTCATGGAGTCCGATAACATCTGGCTTTAATCATGATTTTATAGCTTTTTTCATTGTACCTATGCACATATTTAAGTATTTCTATTCCAAAATTCTTTAAACCAAAAATATTTATTATTTTTACGAATTCTAAATAACGTTCATTAAACAGAAGCATTTCAGTTATGAAATTAGGAATTGTAAAAGAACCTGACAATGAGCAAAGAGTCGTGATGCTTCCCTCCCATATCAAAAAGTTAACTACTTCCGGAAATGATTTATTGATTGAGAAAGGTGCTGGCGATAGAGCTTTTGCTTTCGATAAAGATTATGAAGAAGCAGGCGCCAAAACTGTCTCTAGGGAAGAATTATTCAAAGAAGCGGACATGATTCTAGGTATTCGACTTCCTGGCAAAAAGGAAATTGACTCATTAAAACCAAACCAGATTTTAGTATTTGTCATTGACCCATTAACAAACACAGAAACAGTAAAGTCCCTGAAAGAGAAAGGAAACACAGTTTTCAGTATGGATATCATTCCGAGAATTACCCGTGCTCAGGATAAAGATATTTTATCTTCTATGGCTACTGTTTCAGGATATCGAGCTGTGCTTGAGGCTGCCTTGCATTTGCCTCGCTTTTTCCCCATGTTCATGACAGCCGCCGGAACCATTCGGCCTGCCAAAGTGCTGGTACTTGGGGCAGGCGTTGCCGGGCTACAGGCCATTGCTACAGCACGACGTCTTGGAGCCCGTGTGGAAGCTTTCGACGTGCGGTCTGAAGTGAAAGAACAGGTAGAAAGCCTGGGCGCCAAATTTGTGGAAGTGAAAGGTGCCACGGAAGACAAATCTGCCGGTGGTTACGCCGTGGAGCAATCGGAAGAATACAAAGCCCGGCAACGGGAATTGGTTCAGGAACACGCCCGCAGCAGCCATGTTGTGATTACCACAGCTCAGATCCCGGGTCGCAAAGCACCCGTTCTGATCACCAAAGAAACCGTTGAAAATATGATGCCTGGCTCGGTCATTATTGACCTGGCCGCCTCTTCTGGGGGAAACTGTGAAGTCACCAAAAACGGGGAAACCTATTCCCATGGCCCGGTGACCATCGTCGGAAAATCGGATTATCCATCCTACATGTCCATTGATGCGAGCACAATGTTTGGAAATAATCTGCTCAACTTTCTAAAACTTCTGATTGATAGTGAAGGGAAACTGACACTTGATTTTGACGATGAGATCATCCGCGAAAGCTGCGTGGTTCATCAGAAGGACATTTACAACAAAAAAATTAAGTCAATCATCGAAAATCAATAAGACATGAATGCAGTAATTCAATTTCTCTTTACATACCACCAGGAAATCTTCATTGTGGTACTGGCTACTTTTCTGGGATTTGAACTGATAGCCAACGTTCCATCAGTACTGCATACACCACTCATGTCCGGCGCTAATGCCATAAGTGGTGTCGTCATCATTGGTGCTATTATTTATACAGGCCACGCTTCCGACTGGCTGGACATCATCATTGGAAGTATTTCTCTGTTTCTGGCCACTTTAAATGTAATCGGCGGTTTTGTAGTCACAGACCGTATGCTTGAAATGTTTAAAAAGAAAAAATAAGTTGCCATGAACGAAATTTTCCACTTGCAACAAAGCGTTGATTATACCACCGCACAAACAATACTGGAATATAGCTATCTGTTGTCTGCTGTATTTTTTGTAGTCGGATTAAAACTTCAGAACAAACCTGATACTGCCCGAGCCGGAAACATTTGGGCCGGAGTTGGAATGTTCCTGGCTACTATAGCTACCATTATTCTCGATAAAGACAGTCAGGGACATGGAATAAAAAACCTTGGATTCATAATCATAAGTATTGTCGCTGCAGGCGTTATAGGAACTTACATCGCCCGAAAAGTAAAAATGACCGCCATGCCTCAATTGGTTTCATTTTTTAATGCCACAGGCGGTGCTGCTTCTGCCATCATTTCTTTTAGGGGATTTTTCGAAACACCTCACTCTCAAACAGGAACCATCCTTGTTTCTTTACTTGGTGTTCTGGTTGGTAGTGTGGCCTTTACAGGAAGTATGATCGCTTATGGAAAGCTCGAAGGTAAGGTAGGTGATATCCGGGCAGGTTTCATGAAATTTGTTAATCTGGCTTTACTGATCGTTTCACTGGCGATGATTGTAGTATTGATGATATTGCCGGAAGTAACAACAGAAGTAACCATACTTATGTACGGATTGTTCTTCATTTCGTTGCTTTATGGCGTATTGTTCGTGATGCCAATCGGTGGTGCGGACATGCCCGTCGTTATCTCATTGCTGAATGCATTTACAGGAATCGCAGCTGCTTTAACTGGATTTTTATACAGTAACTACGCCATGATTCTCGGTGGTATTTTGGTAGGCGCTGCGGGAACCATTCTTACCATTGTGATGTGCAATGCCATGAACCGCTCTTTGTGGAACGTAATCCTTGGGGGATTTGGCGGATCTTCAGCAGTACAGGGCGATGCAGCAGCCGGTATTATCAGAGAGATACAACCCAGCGACGCAGCTGTATTAATGTCTTATTCTTCAAAAGTGACCATAGTTCCAGGTTATGGACTGGCTGTTTCACAGGCACAGCACACCGTTCACGAACTTGAAAAGCTTTTGGAAAGCAAAGGTGTAACTGTAAAATATGCCATTCACCCTGTGGCAGGAAGAATGCCCGGACACATGAATGTTTTATTGGCTGAAGCCGATGTTTCTTATGACAAACTGGTGGAAATGGACGACATCAATCCTGAAATGGAGCATACCGACGTGGTTGTCATCATTGGGGCCAACGATGTTGTAAATCCTTCTGCCGTCAATGTCCCCGGAAGTCCTATCTACGGAATGCCTATCATCCGCGCTGATTTAGCCAGAAACATCATCGTTATGAAACGCGGTATGGGAAAAGGTTATGCAGGAATTGAAAATCCGTTATTCTTCCTAGATCATACACGAATGCTTTTTGGTAATGCAAAAGATTCCCTGAACAAACTTATTTCTGAAATCAAAACACTTTAATTACTATTAGTTACCGGATCTTTTTAAGATAAAAAACTTGACAAAATGCTCTGAATTTCATACTTTTGACCTTATTAGTAAAAAGGTCAAATTCATTGATCATGAATCCTGCTTTCAGTGAAAATTCACAGAGTGATCAGGAAAGTATTAGAGACAAAATCGTTGCAACGGCAGACGAATTCTTTGCTCATTATGGTTTTCAGAAAACCACCATGGATGAAATTGCCCGTAAACTCCACAAAGCAAAAGGTGCGCTGTACTATTATTTCAAAGGGAAAGAGGAACTTTATACGGAAGTCATCAAGCGTGAAATCGACACGGTTCGCAGTGCTTTAAATGAAGTCATCCGGCAGGACACAGATCCTGTGGCAAAGCTTGAAAATTATTTCACCGTCCGTTTTAAAGCGTTGAACCAGTGCGTAAATTATCACGAAACCATGAAAGCCGATTTTCGGGAAAGCTACGATTTTGTTAACCCGGTCCGGGAAGAATTCGAGCAATATGAACGGCAAGAGATCAAGAATATCCTGTCGACAGGTAAATCCAGCGGACATTTTAGTTTATCCGATATCGACACTTCCGTGGATGTGATTATGATTCTGCTTAACAGCATCGAGGTCCCCCTCTACCTGAAAGGTATGTACAACAAATACCAAAACATTATCTTCGAGATGACGACCATTTTATTTGACGGATTAAAAAAGAACAAGCCATGAAAAGCGCTGGTCGGTACCACTATTTCGAATTGACCGGGTAATAAAACTACCCGGTACTTATATCGCATATCACAATTCGTTGCCGGAAGATTAATATTTGTGATTTTTTTGTTAAGGGTTTGACCTTAAAACCAATTTGGTAAATTGTTAATCGAGAAAAAATGAAAAGATTAGCTCAATTGGTTATCAAATTCAGGGTCATTATCGTAGTGCTCACCCTCGGAATTACAGCATTTTTAGGCTACCAGATCAGCAACCTAAAAATGGATACCGACATCATCAATTCCTTGCCTGACAATGATTCCGTTGCTAAACTCTACAAACAAATCGGGAATGAGTTTGGAGGAAGTTCCATCGGGATGATCGTACTGAAAACAAACAATATTTTCAAAACTTCAGTACTTGAAGACATCAAACGGATTACCGATTCACTGAGCATTATGCCCGGCATCTCAACGGTTACAAGCCTTACAAACATCATCGACATCCGGGGCGGAGAATATGGCATCGATATAGGCCATCTGCTTGATGAATACAATCTTCCCAAAACCCGGGCAGAATTAGACAATCTCGCAAAAAGAGTGATGTCGAAAGAGATGTACAAAGGGAATATCGTATCGCCGGACAGCACTTCGACCATTGTGGTATTCAAGATTCAATATGGAGCCGACAAACAAAGTGTAGCGCAACGTGTCAGGGAAAAAGTAAAGGCTATGCACCTGCCTGAAAATATCAGTTTTGCTGGTATGCCTTTGATGATGGACGATATTGGCAAATTGATGCATAACGACATGAGCCGCCTTCTCCCAGTCACCTTTATGGTCATTATGTTGATCTTGTTCATCGGTTTCGGTAGTTTACGCGGTGTTATCATGCCTTTACTTTCATCGGGAATTGCCATTGTCTGGGTTCTGGGATTAATGCACTTACTGGGTTTCCATCTCGATCTTATCACCAATGAATTGCCCATCGTGTTACTGGCGGTGGGTAGTGCATACACCATTCACGTCATCAACCGCATCAATGAAGAAAAAAGTAAGGACCGGAAACAGGCGCTTATCAAAGCACTGGCTTACATCACCGTTCCGGTTTTCCTATCGGGAGTGACCACTTTCTTTGGTTTTGCTTCCTTCATCTTTGGGTCTTATCTCATTATGGTGAAGAATTTCGGGATATTTACCTCTCTGGGCGTACTGATTGCCCTGGTTCTTTCCCTGGTGTTTATCCCGGCACTGATTTCACTGTTCAGCCTATACAGGAAGAATCCCTCGTTAAAAAAACAAACCCATCAAAAAAATCTGTTCAGAAAATGGCTTCTTAACCCACTGGCCAGCATCGTAATCAAACACCCGAAAACTTTACTCACTGCCACAGTGGCTTTGGTCATTATCAGCAGCATTGGGATTTTCCACATCAAGACCAGTGTGAACATGATTGAATATTTCGGAAAAGACAATGCCACCCGTACTGCCGAAAAAATTATGCAAAAGGAATTTGGCGGTTCCATGCCGGTATTTCTTGTTTTCAGGGGAGACATGCAAAGTCCCAGGGTGCTGGAAACCATGATCGCTGCCGAAAACTACATGAAAAAATTCCCAAATATCAACACAACTCAATCGGTAGCCGATCTTATCGAAGAGATGGACGATGTGATGGGCGAAGGGAAAAAGATACCGGACTCCAAAGTCAAAATTCAGCAGCTTTGGTTTTTACTGGAAGGCCAGGATATCATGAGCCAACTGGTGAATCATGATCTGAACAAAGGGGTGATCCAGTCGCGCTTTGCGTCAACCAACAGCACGGATATGGAGCACTTCCACGATTACATGAATCAATTCATTCAAAAGCACTCTACAGATCAATGTCAAATCGAGTTGACCGGAATGCCTTCTGTTTACGTAAAACTTAATACCAGTCTTATCAGGAGCCAGTTTACCAGTCTGGGGCTGGCCATTCTTTTGGTTATCCTGATTGTTGCTCTCATCCTGAAATCATTTAAAAAAGGTCTCTTTGCAGCAATTCCCATTTTAGCCACCATTATCATTTTGTTTGGCTTTATGGGATTCGCCCATATTGCGCTGAATATTGCCACGGTTCTGGTAGCGAGTGTCGCGCTGGGTATGGGGATCGACTATTCCATCCATATCATCACGCACTTTCATAACGACTTAAAATCGGAACAGGATATCGGGAAAGCCATTCGTGAAACCATCGGCATCAGCGGCAAAGCCATCATTATCAATGTAGCTTCTGTGGCAGGCGGCTTCCTGGTGTTGCTGTTTTCACAGATCATGCCCATACAGAATTTCGGGTTACTGGTGGCATTAAGTATGATCGGTTCCGGTTTTGCTGCGCTGACAATACTTCCGCTCATACTCATTCTGGATGCCCTGAAACAGGAAAAAAGATCTGCTATTTCGAAAAATATCTAACATAAAATCTCATAACAATGCAAACACTAAAATTCAAACTGCTCACAGCTATTGCAATACTGCTCGCTTTTGCAACCAAGCCCGCTCAGGCACAGAATGCCAGCGATATTCTGAAAAAAGTTGATGATGTGATGTACGCTTCCAAAGACATGACGGCCGTCAATAAAATTGAACTTACCAACCGCAGCGGGCAGAAGGACTACCGTGAAGCCACGGTCGCCCAGAAAGGGACCAGTTATCGTATCTTCCGGTTTACCAAACCCTCCTCGCAGGCAGGTATTTCTGTATTATCGCTACCGGACGACATTATGTATCTGTACATGCCTGCTTTTGGAAAGGTCAGAAGAATCTCTTCCAGCATTAAAAATCAGAACTTCGCAGGCACCGACTTTTCCTACGACGACATGGAGGCAAAACCTTTCATGGAAAAGTACACACCAAAATTCCTTAAAGAGGATGCCGGTTATTACTATCTGGAACTGACTCCCAAATCCAACCAGTCAGCCTATTCCAGAGTCACCATGTCGGTTAACAAAGAACACTATTACCTTGTGGAGATGACATACTATGACAAAGGTAATCATGAGATCAAAGTAGCGAATTATAAGTTCGTCAAGATTGGGAATTACTGGAATGCTGAGCAGATTACCATGAAAGACCTCAAAAAGCAGCACACCACCTCATTGGTTATGACCGACGTGAAATATGACAACGGTCTTACCAATGATGATTTTACCGTAAGAAAACTTCAGGAATAAATAAAAGCTCACAGGAAAGATGATTCCAATGACTAATCTAAACTCCAAAAGACAAAACCATGAAACGAGCGAATTTATTCATAACCGTACTTTTTGTCGCGTTTTCTCTTCAGGCTAAAGCGCAAACAAGTCAACCGTTGAAATTATCGGGATATCTGCAGACCGACCAGCGCATTTTGACCAAATCGCCCAATGACTGGGTATGGAACGAAAACCGCCTCAGCCTGCAGCTTGAAAAGAAAATCAGCGGGAAAGCCAAATTCTATTCCGAAGTATGGCTGCGAAACATCGGTATTCCAAAAGTAACCACCGCCTCCGATTTGTACAACAAAGGGATCATCGACCCATGGAACCTGGAAATCCGTGAAGCTTATGTTCAGCTATACGGTTTTCTGACAAAAAATCTGGACGTCACCATCGGGCGGCAACGCATTGCCTGGGGCACTGCTGACAAAATAAATCCTACCGACAACCTGAATCCCTATGATTTTGAAGACATTCTGGATTTTGGCCGTCATCGGGGTTCGGATGCACTCAACCTCCATTACTGGCTGAGCGCCAATGCTTCTTTTCAGGTTGTTTATCTCCCGTTTTTCCAACCGGATAACCTGCCCATCGGGATCTTTGCAGACATTTTTTCGTCACCGGTAAACCTTAGCTTTCCTGAAGGAATGACTTTGCAGAACATTACCACCCGGGTAAACGCTCCAAAATACAACCTGAAAGAAGGTTCCACCCTGGGCGTAAAATATAAAGGGATGATCAGCAGCTTTAATTTTTCCCTCAGCTACGTTTGGGGCTGGGATGGTCTGCCCATGCTAACAGATAACACATTTACACTTGCTGATACGCTTGGCGGTGTCAATATCAACTCCATTCTGTCCTATCACAGGCGGCATATTTTCGGAGCTGATCTTGCCGGAAATATCGGAGGCGTCGGGGTTTGGGCCGAAGCTGCATGTTTTGTTCCGGTCAACGAAGTAGTCATGACCACTGATTTATCAGCTTTATTTCCCGGCACACCTTATCCGGTAATCTACAGATCCACCGAATTGAAGAAACAGGCATATTTCAGATACGTTGTCGGAGGCGATTATTATTTTAAAAATAATGGCTATCTGAATGTTCAGTTTTTGCATGGTTTTGTCAATGAAAGCGGGCGCGGAAATCTGAACGATTATCTGTTCCTGCGTTACGAACAAAAGTTTTTCAACGACAAATTCAAAATATGTCCTTTAAGCGGAGCAGTGGTGGTTTCCAACTGGCACGACATCAAACACAATTACGCCATTGTTTACATGCCAGAAATATCTTATATGGCAACGGAAAACACGGAGATCTCCGTTTCAGGTTTGTTATTCAACGGCAAAGGAAACGACCTTTTTGCCAGTTTCAACGGATATGATATGTTATTGTTTAAAATGAAATATAGTTTTTAACTCAAAAGGAAAACTCCCCGTAAGGACCATAGTTTTCTCAGAGTAATTGATTACGGCCTCAGGGGAGTTTTGTATTTATACAGAATAGTTGTTTGAAGTCAGTGCGTTTTAACCCGCCCCATCCTCAAGGTCCCTAAAGGTTCTATACTTCCTCCTTTAGGGACCTTGGGGTTTTTGAAAGAACTTAATTGAGTGTTTTAAACAAATAATTCATTCAGTCCATTTTCTCTCCAAAACAACTTCTGCTATTATTTATGATTTCTGCCTTCCAGCACATCGGCTACATCCTGAAGTTTGTAGCCTTTTGCCTGTAATAAGATAAGGTAATGGTAAAGCAGATCGGCAGCCTCATTCAGGAAAAGTCCGTCATTTTGATCTTTGGCTTCGATAACCATTTCCACAGCCTCCTCTCCCACTTTCTGGGCTACTTTATTGATGCCTTTGCGCACCAGTCTGCTGGTGTATGATTCTTCAGACGGATGTTCGATACGGTTGGCAATGATTCCTTCGAGCTGACTCAGAAATCCGAATTCGACCTTGTTTTCTTCACCCCAGCAGGTATCGGTTCCTAAGTGACAAACAGGCCCTACCGGCTTGGCTTCCACCAACAGTGTATCGTTGTCGCAATCGGGTTTGATGTTGACAAGCTTCAGAAAATTTCCGCTGGTTTCGCCTTTAGTCCACAACTCTTGCCGGCTGCGGCTGTAAAATGTCACCAGACCGGTTTCCATTGTCTTCTGAAGGGATTCTTCATTCATATATCCCAGCATCAGCACCGTTTTGGTATCTGCATCCTGAATAACGGCCGGTACCAGACCGGTACTTTTATCAAAATTTACTTCCATGATTTAGTTCCTAACATTAACATTTTGCTTTTTCAACTCATTTTTTAATTCCACAATGCTGATCTCACCATAGTGAAAAATACTGGCCGCTAAAGCGGCATCCACATGGGCTTCCATAAAAACTTCGGTGAAATGGTTTATTTTTCCTGCGCCTCCCGAAGCAATCACCGGAATTCTCAATGATTCCGTCAGCTTTTTGTTGGCTTCGATTTCAAAACCGTCTTTGGTTCCGTCTTTGGTCATGGCAGTGAAGAGTATTTCTCCAGCACCGCGTTGCTCGCCTTCTTTGGCCCAGTCGAAAAGATTCTTTTCAGTTTCGTACCTGCCGCCGTGGGTATATACTTTCCATTGCCCGTTCACCAGGTTGGCATCTATCGCCAACACGATGCATTGCTTGCCGAATTTCCCGGCCAGCTTGCCGATGAGTTCCGGGTTCTCAACCGCAGCAGAATTAATAGAAACCTTGTCTGCCCCGGCTTTCAGAACAGCCTGCACATCGTCTATTGTACTGATACCGCCTCCTACCGTAAAAGGAATACTGATTTCGCGTGCTACCTTTTCCACCAGTGAAACCAACGTTTTTCTGTGGTCGTAGGTGGCTGTGATATCCAGAAACACCAGTTCATCAGCTCCCTGATCTGAATAAAGCCGGGCCAGTTCCACCGGGTCACCGGCATCGCGGAGTTCCAGGAAATTGGTTCCCTTTACCGTTCGGCCGTCTTTGATATCCAGACAGGGAATGATTCTTTTAGTCAACATAGGCCCTCATTTTACTCAAATCCACTTTATTTTCCAGCAGTGCCTTACCCACAATGGCACCTTCCATACCTTCTGCTTTGAGTTTTTCCAGATCTTCCAAAGTATGAATACCACCGCTGGCTATCAGCTTCAGCTCGGGAAATTTTTCTCTGATCTTCTTGTAAAGCCCAACGGAACTTCCCTGCAGCAGACCGTCTTTGCTGATATCGGTGCAAACCACATACTGGATTCCTGATTTCCGGAAATTTTCCAAAAACGTAAACAAGGGAATTTCCGTGGATGTCTTCCATCCATTGATGTAAATAATTTCGTCTTTTACATCGGCACCAAGAATAACTTTTTCTGCACCAAAAAGCGAAAGCCACTCACATACTTCCACCGGATTTTTAACGGCCAGACTGCCTGCCGTCACTTGTTGTGCGCCACAGTCAAAAACCTGCTTCACTGTTTCAGTATTTTTCACGCCGCCACCGAAGTCCACTTTCAAACTGGTAGCACCACAGATTTCCTCCAGAATATTCAGGTGCACCGGTGCTCCTTTACGGGCACCGTCCAGATCCACCAGATGCAGGTATTTGAATCCCTGGTCTTCCAGAAATTTTGCATAATCCACCGGAGACAGTTCATACTCTTTCTTCCTGTCAAAATCCCCCTGTTCCAGGCGGACGCATTTGCCGCCGATCATATCCAAAGCAGGTATTATCCTCATAAATTCAAAAAGTTTTTTAAGATTTGCTCACCGGTCTTACTGCTCTTTTCGGGGTGAAACTGGCAAGCGTAAAAATTGTCTTTGACAAGTGCCGCAGAAAACGGAAACCCGTATTCAGCCTGTGCGACGGTAAAATCCGACAAAGGCACGTAATAGCTGTGGACGAAATAGGTAAAAGCACCCGGTGCAACGCCTTCAAACAGCTTTGAATTCGTCTTTTCCAGCTCGTTCCATCCCACATGCGGTATCTTCAAAGGTGCGGGAAACTCCAGCGTGTCCATCGGAAAAATATTCAGGCAATCGGTATTGCCTTCTTCCGACCAGCGGCACATCAGCTGCATGCCCAGGCAAATGCCCAAAACATCCTGCTTCAGATTCGGGATAACTTTATCCAGTCCTTTTTCCTTCAAAGCTTCCATAGCAGTCTGTGCCTCGCCCACTCCGGGAAATATCACTTTATCCGCCGACCAAATCTTTTCCGCATTGCCGGTCAGAAATCCCGAATAACCCATCCGCTCCAGCGCAAACTGCACCGATTTAATGTTTCCGGCTCCGTAATCTATGATCGCTATCTTCACTTGTCTCTTGTTTCTTTTATCTTGTTTCTTGTCTCTTTTGTCTTATCAACTCAACTGGCGCAAGCGTCCGCTTGTGCCATTCATTCTTCACTCTCCCCTTCTATCACAAAGCCCCTTTTGTACTGGGCAAAATATTCGAATTATCTCTCTTAACGGCCATCTTAAGTGCTTTGGCAAAAGCTTTAAAAATGGCTTCTATCTTATGGTGTTCGTTGGCTCCTTCGGCCTGGACAAACAAATTGCATTGTGCCGTATCGGTGAAAGATTTAAAAAAGTGAAAGAACATCTCCGTGGGCATCTCTCCGACTTTCTCTCTGTTGAATTCGGCTTTCCATTCCAGCCAGTTGCGTCCCCCGAAATCCACCACCACATTGGCCAGACTGTCGTCCATGGGCACAAAGAATCCATAGCGTTCAATACCTTTTTTGTTTCCCAGCGCCTGCTTAAAGGCACTTCCCAGTACCAATGCCGTATCTTCGATGCTGTGGTGTTCATCCACATACAAATCTCCTTTCACGGAAATATTCAAATCAAACAGGCCGTGGCGGCTCAGCTGTTCCAGCATGTGGTCGAAAAAGCCGATGCCCGTGCTGATATTCGATTTTCCCTCTCCGTCAAGATTCAGCTCTATTTTGATTTGTGTTTCTTTAGTATCACGTTCCACTGTCACCTTTCGCTGCCCGAACCGCAGAAATTCATAAACTTCCTTCCAGCTCGGAGTTTGCAGGGCAATCACATCATGACCTTCCACAGGTTTGGTATCTCTCAGAATATGGATGCCTTTACAACCCAGGTTCATCGCCAGCTGCATATCGGTCATGCGGTCACCGATCACAAAAGAATTTTTCAGATCGTAATCGCCTTTCATGTATTCGGTCAGCAGTCCCGTCCCTGGTTTCCGTGTAGGCAGATTTTCTTCCGGAAAGCTTTTGTCGATTAAAATTTCTGAGAATTCAATGCCTTCGTTTTTCAAAGCGGTCAGCATTTTCCCATGCACCATTTCAAAAGCTTCCTCGGGATATCCTGCTGTTCCCAGTCCGTCCTGATTGGTTACCATCACCAGCTCATAATCCAGCTCTTCGGCAATCTGCGACAGATAACGAAACACACCGGGAATATATTCCAGCTCTTCCAGCGTATCTACCTGAAAATCGTCCTGCGGTTCAACTATAATCGTTCCGTCGCGATCTATAAATAGTACTTTCTTCATAATTCCAGATTTCTGAGTTCGTCCATCAGTCTTGCGTTTTCTTCCGGTGTTCCGATGGTAATGCGCAAACACTCCTTGCAATAAAGCATACCACTGCGGTTACGCAGCACGATACCTTTATTTATAAGTGTCTCGTAAATTTTTGTGGCGTTTTTGATTTCTATCAGAAGGAAATTGGTATCTGATGGAAATACCCTGGTCACCCCGGGCAGTTGCTCCAGTGCTTTCCGCATCTTTTCCTTTTCGCCCTGGATAACTGCAATTTTCTTCGCTGTTACCGCAGGATCTGAAAGGCTTTCCATAGCTTTTTGCTGACTGTAGGTATTCACATTGTAAGGAGGTTTGATACCATCCAGAATCAGGACGATTTCCTTCGAAGCAAACCCCAAACCCAACCGCAAACCGGCCAGTCCCCAGGCTTTCGACAAGGTCTGAATGATCACAAGCCGCGAATACTTATTTAATCTCTTCACAAAACCCTCTTTGGACGAAAAATCGATGTAGGCTTCATCGAGCACCACCAAAGCCCGTGTTTCTTCCATCAGGCGGATCACCTCCTTTTCGGCCAGTGTATTTCCGGTGGGATTGTTCGGCGAACACAAAAAGATGATCTTGGTTCTGTCGTCCACAACCTTCAGCACCTTGTCGGCACTCAGACTGAAATCCTCATTAAGCGGAACCTTCCGGCACTCCACATCGTTTATCTCAGCCAGCGTTTCGTACATCCCGTAGGTCGGCGGCATGATGATCACATTGTCCATACGCGGCTCGCAGAAAGCACGGAACAACAGATCGAGCACCTCGTCGCTGCCATTACCTATAAATACATTCTCTTTTTGCGTACCTCTCACCTCAGCAATCTTCTCCTTGAGTTTATTCTGGTGCGGATCAGGATAGCGGTTCATGCCCGTTTCAAACGGGTTTTCATTAGCATCCAAAAATATTTCCGCAGGCAGTTTAAACTCATCCCTCGCCGATGCGTAAGGCTGCCTGTTTTTAAGATTGTTCCTCAGTAATTTTTCTAAATCTTCGTTCATTTATTTATTGGTTTAATCTGTTACAAAATTATTCCCCAAATCCCCCCTTTCGTCATTGCGAGGAGGTACGACGAAGCAATCTCTTTCATTACCTAAATTAGATTGCTTCGCCGCCAAAGCGTCTCGCAATGACGGGTCTTGCTATGATTGCAGAAAAATTTTTCATTTTTCATTCTTCATTCTTCATTCTTCATTTTTCATTCCTCATTTTTCATTCTTCATCCTTCATTTTTCATTCTTCATCTCTCTCCCCCAACTTTAGCGCACTTTAGGCACTTTCTGAACCCGACTGTCGAGCGCTTGTAGCGCGTGAACCATTCTTCATTATTCATTCTTCATTTTTCATTCTTCATCCTTCATTCTTCATCCTTCATCCTTCATTTTTCATTTTTCATTCGAAGTTCCACCGCCTTAGCATGCGCTTCCAACCCTTCAGCGCGTGCCATCAGCTCAATGCTCTTGCCTATATTCTTTAACCCTTCCCGGGAAATCCGCTGGAAACTGATCTTTTTGGTAAAATCATCCAGCCCCAGGCTGCCGAAACTACGGGCAAAACCATTCGTAGGCAGCGTGTGATTGGTTCCCGACAGATAATCTCCCGCACTTTCCGGAGCATAATTGCCAATGAACACCGAACCTGCATTCTTCAGGTTTTCCAGATAATACGCCTCATCCTTCGAAGCCAGAATAAAGTGCTCCGGTGCATATTCGTTTATAAAATTAATGGTTTCTTCCTTTGATTCGGAAAACAGGAAACGGGCATGTTTCAGCGACTCACTCGCAATGTCGGCGCGGGGCAGCACAGCCAGTTGCTTTTCAACTTCCTCCTGCACTTTCACCAGAAACGGCTCCGAATCGGAAACACACACCACCTGACTGTCGGTACCGTGTTCGGCCTGCGAAAGCAAATCAGCGGCAACAAAAACCGGATTGGCGCTCTCATCTGCCAGCACCAGAACCTCCGACGGCCCTGCGGGAAGGTCGATAGCCGTTCCTTCAGCAAAAGCCTTTTTCTTGGCAGCAGTCACATACTGGTTACCGGGACCGAAGATCTTATACACTTTCGGGATGCTTTCCGTACCGTATGTCAATGCAGCGATAGCCTGAATACCCCCCACTTTCATCACACGTTTCACCCCGGCCAGCTGTGCAGCATATAATATAGGTGCAGCAATCTTACCGTCTTTTCCCGGAGGGGTGCACAAAACAATCTCCTCGCAACCGGCCAGCTTTGCCGGAACAGCCAGCATCAGCACCGTGGAAAACAGCGGTGCGGTACCTCCCGGAATATACAATCCCACTTTTTGGATCGCCCGAGACTCCTGCCAGCAAAGCACACCGTCCTCGGTCTCAACGCTGACCTTTCCCTTGATCTGCACCCTGTGAAACGCTTCAATATTTCCTTTCGCCTGACGAATAGCGCTCTTCAGCTCTTCCGGCACCTCGTCAGCACCGGCCGACCAGGTTTCAGCATCAATCTCAATAGCTCCCTCCGGCTGCAGGCCGTCAAACTTCTGCGAATATTTTTTCACCGCAGCATCGCCGTTCAGACGAACATCCTCAAAAATCTCATTCACGATTTTCTCCAGACTCGCAGTCTGCAGCTTCGGACGCTCACAAAGCGCCTCCAGGTTTTCCTTCGTTATATTTTGAATTTTGTTCATTGTCTTTTTTAAATTATTTATCTGCAAAATCCCTTTTCGTCATTACGAGGAGGTGACGGGTCTTGCTATTGTTGCAGAAAATTTTTCATTCTTATTTTTCATTCTTCACTCTTCATTCTTCATTTTTCATTCTTCATTCTTCATTCCTCATTCTCCATTCTTCATTCTTCATTCTTCATTCTCCATTCTCCATTCTTCATTCTTCACTCTTCATTCTTCATTCTTCATTTTTCATTCCTCATTCTTCATTCTTCATTCCTCATTCTTCATTCTTCATTCTTCATTCTTCATTTCCCCCAACTTTAGTGCACTCTATGAACTTTAGGCACTAACTAAACAACCATCTTCTCAATCGGTATCACCAAAATCCCCTGCGCCCCGGCCTCCTTCAGCCTGTCGATCACTTCCCAGAAAGTATCCTCCTTAATCACCGTGTGCAGCGAACTCCAGCCCTTCATTGCCAGCGGCATCACCGTGGGACTTTTCAGCACCGGAAGCAGGCGTGTCACCTCTTCAATTTTCTCGTTGGGCACATTCATCAGGATGTACTTACTGTTTTTAGCTTCCAGCACCGAGCTGATGCGGAACACCAAACGCTCCAGGATTCTCTCCAGCTCGTCATCCAGTTTTTTCGACCGAATCAGCACCGCTTCCGATTTCAGGAAACTTTCAACCTCCTTTAAACCGTTTTTAAACAACGTACTTCCCGAGCTTACAATATCGCAGATACCGTCGGCAAGACCGATTTTTGGCGCAATTTCCACCGAACCGCTGATTTCGTGTATGTCTGCCTGCACATTGTTTTTCTTCAGAAACTGCGTCAGCGTATTGGGATAGGAAGTGGCGATTTTCCTGCCCTGGAAATATTGCGGACCACTATAGCTCACATTTTTCGGCACGGCCAGCGAAACACGGCAGCGCGAAAAGCCCAGCTTTTGAACCACCTCCACTTCCTTGGGCTTTTCCATCAGAATATTATCACCGATAATGGCAGCATCCGCCACGCCGTCTTCCACATATTGCGGGATATCCGAATTCCTCAGAAACAACACCTCCAGCGGAAAGTTCGATGCCGGAGCCATCAGCTGGTCGCGGCCGTTGTCGATAAAAATACCGCAGTCGGATAATAATTTCAGGGAACCCTCATTCAGTCTTCCCGATTTTTGAATTGCAATTTTTAATCTTTTCATCTTTTTCTTTTTGTCTGAGAAAACCGGCGGGGCACAAAACAAAAAAAACCCATCCGGTGTCTCAGATGGGTTTTGATTATTATTTTTAATTAGGACATAACATCATCTTCTCACCTGAGGTGGTATATGAAAATGATGATGATGCCTGTTAAAATTCATGATATGCAAAAATTTTGTCCGGCAAAAGTAAACGCTTTTTTTAAAAACCAAAAAAATCAGCCGATTATTTTAAAAAATTTAACGAATTGTTAATCTTCTAATCGCCACCTTTGTCATGCTGAGCGATTAGATCGTTTGGGTTTGAAATCCGAACGTTTCGAGAAGAGTATCTTAAGTTATGCATTCCCCTTGAGTCGCGATTTTAAATCTCAGCAAACGTTTGGAGAAATATCTTATTCAAATCCAAACCTGATTCTATGTTCATGAATACTTTCTAATGATGGATAAAAGCGATTATCTGACGGAAGGCTAATCTGTCTGTTATGATAAGGTTTAATACCTGTTTCAGGGTGATAATCCTTAATTTTAGGGTGGACCAAAATCCGATAATCATCAGAAATCGCGATTAACCCTCTGTCGAATGCACGATGAAAGGTGGGTGATAAAGCTATCCCATTACGAATAGAATCATTGTATGATTTTGCAAATGGAATGATATGACAGGCATCAACCAATGAATTATGATTCTCATCTTCTACCTTTAACCCAGTTATCGAACATTGGTTGTCATAAATTTCTAAAATCGCGGTTCTAAAAATTGAGCTTCTGAGGATAACAAGTTCTTCTCTGCTTTCTTGGGGTAAGGCTGTAATTTGTTTTAAGACATTTCGTGCGTAATTTTCTTCCGGCTCGTACAATATCTCTTTTTTAAGCTTTTGAGAATACCTCTCAATATTCTGTTCTAAACGATAACTGGCTCTCCCAAAATATTTTTCCAGGATTGATGTTTTCAACCTTTCTCTTTCAACTGAGTCCTTCAGAATTGCATAAAGGTCATTGGACAGTTGGGCAGCTGCCACTGTTTCGTTTAGTGCTTTAAAACTCTTTATAGATTTGTTTTTGTTTGTTGGAACTTCTTTACCAGGATAGACAATTAAACTCCAAAAATCTCCCTTTTCATTTTTTAGATGATAAAATGGTAATGAGAAGTTAGGGACATTTTGTGTATCTACAAGAATGTTCCAGATATCATGAAACCGCTGAAGCAAATTATCAGAGATTTCAATCCAGTTACCAGCGATTTCTCGATTTTCAAATGATTCAATTACAGCCAGCAACAATATAGGTTTATGTGGAGCTTTTCCATATTTAGTTGGAGCACGGTTTAACGAAAGAATATTTTCAAAAATGGATTTCATAAAACATCAATACCGATGGTTTTTAAATACTCAAAAGTATCTTCATAAAATTCCGGTAATCTGGTTGCATCTTCTTTGTCACCTTCAGGAACGACTATTACCATCCCTTGTCGCGCTCTTGTTAGCAAAACACGGTAAGCGTTTTTTAAATAAAGTTGCCTTTCTTTTTTACTGATATTTTGCCATTTACTGCCTTTAAAAGATTTGTAAATCCAGCCTTTTTCGCTAAATCTAAAATCTCCATCCCAGG
Source organism: Bacteroidales bacterium (assembly GCA_014860665.1). Classification (GTDB taxonomy): domain Bacteria; phylum Bacteroidota; class Bacteroidia; order Bacteroidales; family F082; genus Sulfidibacterium. The sequence goes on from JACZJI010000051.1 coordinate 19,260, forward strand.
CCACACATGCCCAATCCAACTCAAGACCTTGAACATGAAATTCGGTAGCAACATCTTCCATATAATACGAAGAACGGATATCATCTTTCCCATCCAAAAACCAATGTACAGGGTCAACAGGAGATTTGACATCAATCGCGTAAGGTTTCAATCTTTGAGCCTGTGAGGAAACTACTATTCCGTATCGCTCAGTTCCCCGTGCTTTATTTTTAAGCCATGCTTTAGCCTTCTTAAAATCGCGTGTTAAAACAATGGGATATTTCGATTTTAATTGAGTTAGTGTTTCTCGTGCTTTTTCGGTTTCGATGTCCAAAATTTGCTTAATCAGTAAGGAAACATTTTCAGCACGGAATGAACGCATGGAAACAGATAAATGGAGCGAATCGGAATGAAAAACATTCTCACGATGTTTGATTCGCTCAAGAATTTCTCCTGCACTATATTCACTATCTGTTAATCTTGTGGAAATATAAATTTTCCAATCAGGGAATGAACGTTCCAAAGCTTCTATCCATTCAGAGATTCCAGCTTCTCCGGTATTAATTTCTTGTCCACCACCTACAAGACAAACCACAACAGCCCAATCAGGGTGCCGGTTAAGACACGAAATCAAAAATTCGGGCTCTGACATATTAAAATCAGAAACTCCTTTCTTTTGCCTCATAAAGCTTGTTGTCTGTTCCAGAGTCCAAGCTCTTTGGGCCTCATCAAACAAAGCAACATGTTCAATCGGAGCGCCTTTGTCTCTTAAGCCTTCATCCCTAAAGTTATGTACATTTTGAATAAAAGCTTGTACTTCACTACTCGCCTCCTTTTTTGTAAGCTTTTCACCTTTTTGTTTTGCTCGTTTCACTTTATCACGGGCTAAAGCTTCTTGAAGGATTTTTACCAAAGGTCCATTTCCTGATAGAAATACACTGTATAAATCACTACCCTTATCAAAATGTTTTGTTGCAATATTCAATCCCACCAATGTTTTTCCTGCACCAGGAACACCCGTTACAAAACAAATTGCTTTTTCAGAATTGTCTCGTGAATTACTAATAATTGAAGAAACCTCCTCAGATGTATGGCTCAAATTAATTGCACTGGCATCGCTTCTCGAAATATCCGCTACCGAATGGTTGTTGTAAAGGGATGTTGCAGCTTCAATGATCGTAGGTGTTGGTTTATATCGTCCTTTCTCCCATTCTTTGATATCAATCGAGATTTGACCATCCAAAAATTGAAGGGCATTATTTATGATTACCTCTAGAGTTTCTGAGTTAGATCGTATCGGGTCAAATAGATTATCTTCTTTCTTTGATGAACCGATCACCATATCAGAAGACTTTGCATTTGTGGCAACCAAAATTGGAATTATCAGCTTATCATGGCTGGTTTCATGAAAATTCTTTAAATCTAAAGCATAGTCCCAAACTTGATCAAGCGCATATAAAGGATAATCCTTTTCACCTACCTTAAACTCAATCACAAAAATGATGGACTTAACAATTAAAAGCACATCAATTCTTTTACCCATTCGAGGAATGATATATTCAAAATATATCGAACCAGAAAAACCAGAAAGTATTCGTTTTAAAAAATCGATCTGGTAATTCCATGCATCTTTTTGTGTTTGTTCAGTTGCAAATTCATTATTATCAACCAGAACACCTAGAATTTCTGCACGGGAAGAATCAAGAAAGTTTTCAATATTGTCTTGGTAATAGGCTCTGTTCATTAAAATAACGTTCAAAAGTCAGCAGTAAAATTAGCATTAATTTGCTGTTGACCCGGTTTAATGGAAATAATTTACACTTCCACCCCCGTTTTATCAGATTCAAACTTCTGAGACACCATAACCAAAGTTGCCTACTATCATAAAATAACCTGGTGTGCTTTTGAAGCACCAGCCCCGGATTTTTCATTTTTCATTTTCCCGCACTCCTTCCCTAACTTTAGCGCACTTAAGGCACTTTATGAACTTTACGGACTTTACAAACTTTTCTTCCCGAATAAATTCGATTTGTTTTTTAAAAAAAAATTTTAATTTTACACCGCTTAAATGAATTAAGCACCAACAGACCCGAACCGAGATATTGAAATCAATACCATTATTGAAGAATTGGGCTTTCATAATTGGGGTACCGTTGCGCGATTGCAGGAACTATCATATTATATATAGTTT
>JACZJI010000052.1 GCA_014860665.1 Bacteroidales bacterium
GTATATTAATTATATGGGTTTGAGTGCGAGTGAGAAAAAGAATGTTACTGATTGTATTTCAGTTTCAGCTATCCTAAAATCAAACTATAGAAAGTTTGATAATCCGGGAAATTTTAATGAAATAAAAAGTACCTTTTTAATTCCTCGTGCAAATTTTGCGATTAACGAAATTAGTAAAAGTTATCAGGATGATCAGAATGTTGTTCGTGCTCTAAGAAATTTTGCAGTAACTACAAACATATTATTAGACTCGATTTTCAGCAATTTGGCTAAAAACAAGAATCTCGGAAATGAGAAATTCCATTTAGCAATAAATAAATTAACCAATGGTGAACAGCAAAAATTATCGCTTTCTCAGAAGGCTATACTATTAATTAATAGTGTGCCCCAGGTTTCTTCAACTTTAGTTGGAATGAGGAGCCTTAAATATGTTGATGATGTTCAAAAATCAATTAAAAGTGAGTTTATTGAAAAGTATGAGGAATTTTGGCATGGTAATGGTGCTTTAATTCAATAATTTCTTGAATCGAACGATAATAAACATTATCTAATAATGCTGGAATAATAAAAAATTCTAAATTATCCAATATTTCTTTTCATTGTTTATTTAGAATTTATTGATTAGGTTTTATCACAAATTTTTGGATTTTTAATGTTTTTACTCGCAACAATAATAGTTCTGTCTTACTTAGTTGGCTCAATACCTATGAGCATTATTATGAGTAAGCTTTCTCATGGTATAGATATTCGTGAACACGGCAGCGGAAATGCTGGCGGCACAAATGTTATGCGGGTACTTGGTTGGAAAAAGGGGTTAATAGTAATTATTCTTGATGCACTTAAAGGTGCATTTGTAGTAGTTGTTGTTGCACGATTACATTATGGCGGTTTACCATTCCAGAACGTTTCTCCGTTTGATGATTTTACTTTAGTTCAAATCATTGCAGGCATTGCTGCAGTTATCGGACACATATGGACAGTTTTTGCCGGTTTCCGTGGTGGAAAAGGAATTGCTACAGCACTTGGAATGTTAATCATGATTATTACTATAGATATGCTTGTTGCAGTTGGAATTTTTATTATCGTAGTTACAGTTTCACGTTATGTTTCTCTTGGTTCGATATTGGCAGCACTGTCAATTCCCTTTACACTTATTTTTAGAGAAAATATTCTTCACGATCACATTCAGAGTTACCATACATTGTTGCCGTTTGTAGCTGCTGTTTCATTGCTAGTTGTTTATACACATCGTAAGAATGTTGTGCGTTTACTAAACGGAACAGAAAGCAAAATAAGTTTTAAGAAAAAGAAATAATGAAAATTTCTGTACTTGGAGCTGGTGGCTGGGGTACAACTCTCGGAATTCTTCTCCATTACAATGGTCATCAAGTTACTCTTTGGGAATACAAAAAAAATTATGTTAAAGAGTTAATTAAAAAAAGAATTAACTCTCTTTATCTTCCCGGTGTTCACATCCCAAATGAAATATTAATCACGCACGATCTCAAAGAATCCGTTAATCAGAAAAATTTAATTGTACTTGCGGTACCCTCTCAATTTTTACGTTCCGTTATTGAAGATGTAAGTTATTCTGATATTAAAAATTCTTTACTTGTTAGTGTTGCTAAAGGAATTGAAAACAAGCGTTTGATGACGATGAGTCAGATGTTAAAAGATGTTCATCCAAATTTAAGTGATGAACAGATAGGTGTTTTATCCGGTCCCTCTCATGCTGAAGAAGTTTCCAAGAGAATTCCAACTGCTGTTGTTGCTGCATCTACCGAAATAGAAACATCAAAATCTATACAAGCCACATTTATGAATTCCTATTTCCGAGTTTATTCTTCAACAGATATTCTTGGCGTTGAGCTTGGTGGTGCATTTAAAAATGTTATTGCTATTGGTGCAGGGATTATTGATGGTGCTGGTTTTGGTGATAACACTAAAGCAGCAATTATGACTCGTGGTGTTGCAGAAATTTCTCGTCTTGGTATGGCAATGGGTGCAAGACCAGAAACATTTGCAGGGCTTTCCGGAATGGGTGATTTAATTGTTACCTGTATGAGCAAGCATAGCCGTAATCGTTATGTTGGTGAACAAATCGGGAAAGGGAAAACTCTTAAAGAAGTATTAAAGAGCATGGAAATGGTTGCAGAAGGTGTTGAGACAAGTCGCTCTGCTTCCAAGCTTGCAGAAAAAAACAATGTAGAAACTCCGATTACTACAGAAGTATATAAGATTTTATTTGAGGATAAAGATCCAGTTAAAGCAACGACAGATCTTATGAATCGCGATATGAAAACTGAAAGACACTAGCTCTCTTACCCAAATAAAATTTAATTTTAACCCCATTCATTTGCAATAATAATTAAAGTATCATTTCGACCAAAGGGAGAAATCTGTTTCATTTCAGGTTCAAGATTTCTCAGTCGAAGACTCCTTCGAAATGACAAAGCATTTATTCTGTTACTCTTCCACCTGGTAAAGAAATGCCTTTTATTTTCCTGAAGATAGATACTGCATAAGAGTCTGTCATTCCGGAAATAAAATCTATAACTCTTAAAAGTCTTTGATATAATTCCGGATTATTCTTTTCTCCAAAGAAAAATCTTTTTGGAATAAGATTTATTATTGCACGATATTTTGAAGTAAGATTATGATTTGAATATTCATTGTAAGCAGTGATAAAAGTATCAAGCAATCCACCAAGAACTTCATATCCTGCAACTTCACGCTCGACCACACTTCTATGCCTGTAAATTTTTTCAATCGAGGCTTTCTCAATTTTCTTTAAAGTCTTAGATTTTGAAATAGCAGTTACGAGTTCCTGATTAAAGTTTCCTGCAAGAATATCTTTTTCATTATCCATAAATGCATCAGCAACAAGATTAACAAGATCGCTTATTGCTTTAGCTCGCAAGTAACCAACCTTCTCATTATCATCGCGTTTTTTATATCCTGATAAATCCTGTTTGTGAATTAGTGGAAGCAATAAACTTTCTGTTTCTTTAAAGGATAAAAGTCCCAAACGAAACCCATCTTCAAGATCCATAATGCTGTAACAAATATCATCCGCCGCTTCTACAAGAAAAGAAAGTGGATGACGATGCCATAAATATTTTTCAGCTTTGGTTGGTTTAGATAATCCTGTTTTCTCAGCAACGTGTTTATAGATTTCTTTCTCGGATTGGAAGAATCCAAACTTCTTGTAAATATTTTTATGACCATTTTCGTGTTTGATCTCAAGATCAGTAAGCGACTCTTTAGGATACTTGTTTAAAGCTGAAAGAGTTGCATAAGTTAATTGCAATCCTCCGTCAACATCCTGGTTTTGCAACTTTGTAATTATTCTAAATCCCTGTGCATTACCTTCAAAACGAATTAAGTCATTCCATTTTTTTTCATCAGCAATTTCATCTTTAAACTTTTTACCATTTCCATTTTTAAAATATTCTGCAATTGCATCTTCACCAGAATGACCAAAAGGAGGATTACCAATATCGTGAGCAAGACAAGCTGCTGCAACAATTTCTCCAAAATGGAATTGAGTAAAGTCTTTTTTCAGCTTTGGATGTTTTGCAATAATTCTTTCCCCAACAAGATTACCGAGTGATCTTCCAACAACTGAAACTTCAAGACTGTGGGTTAATCTTGTATGAACAAAATCACTTTCCGGTAAAGGAAAAACCTGAGTTTTATCCTGCAATCTTCTAAAAGCAGGTGAAAAAACTATTCTGTCAAAATCTTTTTGAAACTGGCTTCGTCCATCTTTTTTTGTTGATTGACTTTTTTCAATTCCAAGTCGATCATCTGTTAAGAGTAATTTCCAATCCAAAGTAAATTCCTTTATTTCGTTATGCGGAAAGTTAAAAAAATATCGCTTAATAATTATAAGTTAGGTTGAGTTTGCCTTGCCAACCATCTATTTTTCGGGCAATGAAATCTGATAAAGAAAATATTCTTGATTCTTCTGTTCAATACATTAAATCTGTTGGACCCAAACGTGCGGAATCATTTTCTAAAATTGGAATAAATACAATTCGTGATTTAATCTTTTATTTTCCATCAAGACATCTAGACCGCACAGCTGTTTTAACAGCAGCCAAGGCTTACGGATATGCAATTAATGGTTATGATGGCGAAGCAACAATCATTGCAAAAGTTGTGGATAAAGAAAAAAGAAATCTTGGCAGAAAAGAAATTTTAAAAGTGCAGTTCAGAGATTCTTCTGGTTTTATTGAATGCGTTTGGTTTCAAGGTGTAAAATATTTTCATTCAGTTTTTAATGAAGGAGACTATTTTGCTATCTCAGGTAAACCGGAAATAAAATTTAA
>JACZJI010000053.1 GCA_014860665.1 Bacteroidales bacterium
GTTTATATTATAAACCAAATATATTTTGAATTTTTTCCATCAAAAATGTCAGGAGAGTAAATATTAAAAAGGAAAATTGTGAGTAGGAAATCAGTTTTTCCCCATTATATTAGCAAGTTTTGACAAACTTTCCAGTTCAAGAAATTGTCTCCATTTTCCAGGGTCTTCATCAGTTCTTTCATGGACCCATGAAGTGTGATAGGGAATGTAAACGCCCCATGCTCCCAACTTCAAAGCCGGAATAACATCTGATTTTAAAGAATTACCGACCATCATAAAGGCTTCTGGTTCAATACTCAGATTCTGAAGAAGCTTCTGATAATTTTCTTCCTTTTTATCACTTAAGATTTCGATATGATGAAAACAATTGTGGAGCCCTGATTTTCTGAGCTTCCTTTCCTGATCCAGCAAATCTCCCTTGGTGACCAGGACTAACCGATACTGATCTTTCAATTGTTGTAAAGCATTTTGGGCATCATCAAGCAAGACGACAGGCTTGGCTAACAGAGTTTTTCCTAATGTAAGTACGCCTTCAATAAATTTAGATCTTGTTTTTTGACCTGCAATTTCAAGGACTGTTTCAATCATAGATAACATAAACCCTTTAGCGCCATATCCGTAAAGCGGGATATTCCTTACTTCCATATCAATAAGCGCCTTCATTACCGTTTCTTCGTCGGCAACAGGACTCATTAATTGAGCAAAAAGACGCTCTGTTTCTCTGTAATAAGGTTCGTTGACCCATAAGGTGTCATCGGCATCAAAGCCGATGACTTTTATTTGTTCTTTCATGGGCGGCAAGATACACATTTAGCCTGTTCTGGAATCAGTATTTTATGGTGTCTGTAATCTAAAAGAAGTGATATCCTAGTATTTACCCATCTGGTATTTAGGTGCTTCTCTATAGTGAGTTCCCTGCTCGTAGGAATAAGCAATGCTGATGAGTTCCGGTTCACTCCAGGCTCTTCCGAAGAAGGAAATATCCACAGGTAAACCTTGAATAAATCCCATGGGAACTGCAATGCTCGGATAACCTGAAATAGCTGCCGGTGAAGAACTGCTTATAGTAAAACTGTCACCATTCACTAGGTCCGTTTTCCAGGCAGGGCCTCCTGTTGGGGCTATGATAGCGTCAAGATGGTTCTCATTCATGATGCGATCCATTCCTTCCTTACGACTACCTTCAAGCATAAGTTTTAAATCTTTCTTATATTCCGGGCTGTTCAGGTCACCTTTGGCTTCTGCTTTAACCAGCAAACTTTGATCGAAATATTTGAGCTCAACAGAATCTTGTTTATCAAAAGCAATCAGATCCTTTAAACTTTTTACTTTGGCATAAGGGCCTAAACTTTTGAAGTATTTGTTAAGCCCGTCTTTAAATTCATACAGCAACACCTGAAAAGATTCTGCTTCTACTTTTGGCTGCAAAATACTTTTGACTTTTACAATCGTAGCCCCCTGGCTTTCAAGATACCGCACGGCGCGGTGCATCAAAGAATCCACTTTGTAATTAACGCCATCTGTAGAAGTAAGCCAACCAATACGCTTTCCTTTTATACTGCCTAGTTTTAAGAATTGGGTGTAGTCTGTATAGTAATGTCCTTTGGAAGCCAGTGTTTTGCTGTCTGCTGAATCCACTCCAACCATAGTGCCTAAAGCGATAGCAGCATCTTTGACGGTTCTGGCCATCGGGCCTGGAGTGTCCTGTGTAAATGAAATAGGGACAACACCGTTACGGCTAATTAATCCGACGGTAGGTTTAATACCCACAATTCCATTGGCGTTTGAAGGACAAACAATGGAACCATCGGTTTCTGTACCAACCGCAAACATGCAAAGATTTACAGAAACCGCTACTCCAGGTCCTGAACTTGAACCACAGGGGTTTCTGTCGATGATATAGGGATTGCGTGTCTGACCGCCAACGCCACTCCATCCGCTTGAAGAAAAACTACAACGGAAATTAGCCCATTCACTCAGATTGGCTTTAGCCAGGATAATAGCGCCGGCTTCCCGTAGTTTCATAGCAACCCAACTGTCATGTAGTGGATGTGATCCAGCCAAAGCACGTGACCCTGCTGTAGTACTCATTTTGTCATGCGTATCGATGTTATCTTTTAAGACTACCGGGATTCCAAACAATGGGCCTTCTGCTTTGCCTTCAGCCAGCAGTTTATCCAATGAATCTGCAATTTTTAAAGCATCCGGATTCACCTCGATGATGGAGTTTAAAGTAGGACCACTCCGGTCAATGTCTTTGATACGGTCCAGATAAGTCTGAACAACCTGTCGGATGGTGAACTGGTGATCACGGAATCCTTTTTCCATCTGGCTAATGGTCATTTCCTGAACTTTTATATCGGGTGTTGTGGTTTCTTTTGTCGAAGTAGGTTCATTACATGAACCCAGCGATATTGCTAGTAAATCAGCAAGTAAAACGAAAGGTTTGGTAAATGTTTTCATGTGAAAAAGTTTAATAGGATTTAGTAAATCAAATATCGTAAAAAAACTTTTTAAATAACAATTTGATTTATAATTACAAAGTTGTGATATGTCATCTAAAAAGAACGAGGATGAATTTTTTTACCTTTGCCTTCATTCATTATAAATTGTAAGTTATATTCATTACTGTTTAATAAAAGACAAGAATCCATGGGAAAAAGCATGATATCCGAAGTGGCATCGAGGTATAGAGAAATTCAGGACAGGGCTTGTGAGATGCTTGAAAAAGCTGATAGCATTGCAAAATTTTCTCGTAATTCATGGGAAAAAGAAATAGGTTCTGGTATGACCCGTGTTTTGGAAAATGGCGCTAAAATCGAAAAAGCTGCCATCAATTTTTCTCATGTGTCGGGCGAGTATACTTCTGAAATGGCAAAAATGGCCGGGAGATCATCTGGTCGTTTTGCTGCAACCGGTGTCTCTTCAATTATTCATCCGGTAAGCCCTTTGGTTCCGATCATTCACATGAATATAAGGTATTTCGAATTGAATGATGGAACTTCCTGGTTCGGGGGAGGTATAGACTTGACTCCGCATTATGTGGATAAAGCTGAAGCTTCCTGGTTTCATAAAAAACTGAAAGGGACCTGTGATTTGTATGATTTGAATTTTTATTCCGAATTTAAAAAACAGGCCGACGATTATTTTTTCCTTCCTCACCGTAACGAGACCCGTGGAGTAGGAGGGGTTTTCTTTGATCAGATTGAGCCTTCAGGCATGGAGGATTTTGAAAAATTATTTGATTTTACATCGGCACTTGGAAAGCTCTACCCTGAAATTTACTCTGAAATCCTTGGGAAGAAGAGTAATCTTGATTATTCAGAAAAGGAAAAAAGCTGGCAGTATGTTCGAAGAGGCCGATATGTTGAGTTTAATTTACTTTATGATCGGGGAACAAAATTTGGACTTGCATCAGGCGGCAACACAGAATCCATTTTGTTAAGCATGCCCCCCCAGGCAAACTGGGCCTATCAATATTTGCCGGAGGAAGGGAGTCTGGAAAATGAAACATTGGATTTACTGAAAAAAGATATCGACTGGATAAACCTTTAAATTATGAAAAACGCAAAAAAAGCCGTTATTCTGGTGAATGTTGGAACTCCGGATGAACCTGAAGTCAAAAGCGTTCGAAGATTTCTGACACAGTTTTTGAATGATCGCCGGGTGATTGATATTCCCTGGCTGGCGCAAAAAATTCTGGTCAATCTTATTATCGTTCCTTTTCGTGCAAAGAATTCCACCCGATTGTATCAGCAACTTTGGACACCGGAAGGCTCTCCGATTTTGGTATACTTAAACAGTCTAACTGAAAAATTGCAAAAGCTGTTGGGTGAAGACTATCAGATATTTCCCGCGATGCGTTACGGGAATCCCTCTTTGAAAAAAGTGCTGGAGGAGGTCAGAAGTAAAAATTTTCAGGAAGTAGTTGTTTTTCCTTTGTTTCCCCAGTACGCATCCTCTACTACGGGCACGGTGGTGGATTACATAATGAAAAAAGTTAAGAAATGGCCCGTTATTCCTGAGGTGCGATTTCAGGGGCAGTTTTACGACCATCCGGCATTTGTAAAAGCTTTTGCTGAACGTATCAAATCTTATCACCCCGAAGAGTTTGACCATGTTGTATTTTCATATCACGGATTGCCTTTGAGGCATCTGGAGCGTGTGCACCCTGGGATTACAGAAAAAAAATGTACTTGTACCAAAGAAATGCCGGAACATGGTAAAAGCTGTTATAAAGCCACTTGTTATCAAACGACCCGTTTGCTGGCCAATGAATTAGGACTTCCTTCGTCTGCATATTCTGTGGCTTTCCAGTCCAGGCTGTCAAAAAAATGGTTGCATCCTTTTACCGATGAAACTGTAGTCTCGCTGGCAAAAAAAGGCGTAAAAAAGCTGCTGATTGTTTCCCCGGCTTTTGTTGCTGATTGTCTTGAAACTACCGTTGAACTTGGTATTGATTATGCCAAGCTTTACAAAAAAAATGGCGGAGAAATACTGATCCTTGTTGACAGCTTGAATGATACTGATCTGTGGGTTCAGGCAGTGGCCGAAATGGTTAAGTAATCTTTGTTTTAATCCAGAAAACGGGATGCTGATTCTTTCGATGGCACCGGACAACTTTGATATTTTCCAAAAATCCGGTAGCGTGATTTGGCAATAATATGATAAAGCCCATCACGTAGTTTTTTAGGGATGAAAATAAAGATATACAGCAACTTCCAAATTCCGTGTAATTCTTTCAAAATCTTTAAAACAGCTGTAGAATCCAGAAAAAAATCTTTTCCATCTGAATAAACCAATCCGTTTTGATAATCTTCCGGAAGGCCTGCCTTTTGCAGGAAATGTTTACCGGTTTTGGATTGCAACTGAGCAAAATGAAACTTTTCATGCTTATCGTGTCGTATGACAAAGCGTACTGAGAAGTGGCAAAGCTTACAAATGCCATCAAATAAAATGATATTTTGTTCGGTTTGAGCCATGATTTGCCTTAATTCCGGCAGAAGACACCTTTTTAAGAAATTGGATTATCTGTTCTTTCTGGCGTCAATAAAGCTTTTAACGAAATAGACTATTGAAAGCAATCCGGTAAGCATCAAAATGAGATTTTGGATGAGGACGGTTTTATCATTAGTTTCGACGGCTTCGGCAAAAGGTTTTATCAAACTCAGGAAAACCAGCAGGGTAATAACCACAGCAATGTGTGCAATAATTTTATCTTCCTTTTTAATCCCATTGTACAGGAACAAAAGAATAATCCCTGCTGCAACAGGAACCATATTAGTGGAAGAAAGGATTTGTGATGCGATATAATCCCATAAACCAATGACTACAAGTGCTACGGAATTGATTAAGCTTGCTGAATGTGCTTTCATAACTAAATTTTAATTTGTTAAGAACAGTTTCTTTTATGGCTCCGGATCGCAAAGGCATTATGGTTAATAAATTTTATACTCAAAAGTACGAATTAAAACAGTAACCCGGATTGTTTCTTTTTTTAGATTTTAAAGAATGAGTTTGAAATATTGATGTCGTCACGCATTTTATGTATGAAAATAAAATACTCCAAATGATGTTTTTTGTGACTTATGCTGAAGTCTTATTAAAATGAAAAGCATAAAGCTAAATTCTCACAGGCGTGAAAAAGAATTCTTACAGCTGTGAAAAATAATTTCCACAGCTGTGAAAAATAAAAATGACACGTGTGAAAATTTAAACTCATGCATATGAATTAACGAAGACTATACATATTGAAATTAAAAACCAAAGGTAGGTTTTGATAAAAGATGCTTATTAAATTAGAATGAGCCGGGTTTATTCAAAATTTAGCTTAATGAGATAAAAAAACCGGCGAGGAAAAATCCCCGCCGGACTACAGTATTTAACGTGATTTTTTACTGTATTTGCATTAAGAAAGGTAGTCGTGCCTGAACGCCTTTCATTGTTTCGAATGTTTTTATCTGGTTGAAATAAGTATCCCAGTTTCCAAGTTTACTGGAAATAATCTTTGTCTGAGCTTCTCCGCTCAGCTCTTCGATAAACTGTTGGAATATATCTTTTCTTTTCGGAAAATTAATAATCCTGTAATCTTTTCCCAGTTTGGCCTCTTTGGCTGCATATGCAATGGCATCCTGAAGTCCACCCAGTTTATCCACCAATCCAAGTTTTAGAGCTTCCGTTCCGGCCCATACATGACCACGGGCGATACTGTCTACATATGATTGTCTCAAATGACGTGTCCTGGCAACGAGTGAGGTAAATTGTTCATAAATTCTTGTAATTCCTTCGTTTAGTCTTTTTTCTTGCAAAGGACTTAATGGCGACATAACATCAACAAAATCTGAATTCTTGTTAGTCATGACTTTATCAAAGGTAATTCCAAGCTTTTTATTAAAGAATTGCTGGAAATTCGGGATAATTCCAAAAACTCCGATTGAGCCGGTGATGGTATTGGGTTCTGCAAAAATATAATTACTGTTGGTCGAAATCCAATATCCCCCTGATGCAGCATAATCACCCATGGAAACAATGAAAGGTTTGTCTTTTGCAGCTAATGCAACTTCCCGTCTGATAATATCAGCAGCCTGAGCATCGCCTCCCGGTGAGTTAACACGCATTACAATAGCTTTTACATACTTGTCAGTTCTTGCTTTACGGATGGTGCTTGCCAATGTGGCAGAACCTATGCTGTTGTCAGTACCGGTCCCTTGGCTGATATCACCTTGTGCATAGATCACGGCAATGGCATTTCTGGTAAAATCTTTCTTAATTTCGGTTGGTTTTACATAAGTGTATTTTCCAAAATTAATCATTGAAAGGTCCCCGTCTTTACCAACATGTGTGAGCTTTTTAAGCGAGTCCAACACTTGATCACGGTAAATTACGCCATCAACCAAATGATATTTTTCAGCCTGTTCAGCGTTTGAAAGCGAAAGATTATCGGCAAGCTGATTAAGTTCCTGCACTGAAATATGACGACTTTTGGATACCGCGGATAATATCCTATCCCAAAATGAACCAAGCAAAGCTTTCATTTGTTCACGGTTTGCATCGCTCATTTTATCCAGCATCAAAGGCTCCACTGCACTTTTGTACTTATTATTGGGGCCACGTATTATCTGCGCTTTAATGTCAAGTTTATCCATAAGGTTTTTCAAGAACATAACTTGTGCAGTTAATCCCTTTAGTAACACCAGACCTTCCGGGTTTAAATATATTTTATCTCCGGCACTAGCCAGATAAAGCTCTTTCTGGTCATAATTGTTGGCATAGCTGATGATAAACTTTCCGGTCTTTTTAAAATCAAGTAACTTTTGACGAATTTCTTCAGTGGTTGCAAAACCGGCAGGAACAGTTTCCATATCCAGGAAAATACCATCAATATCAGGGTCTTTTGCTGCTTTATCAATATTTTCAAGGATGTCGTTCAGTCCAATAGTCTTCTTCGCCTTAAAAGTCATGTAATTGAAATTGTCAAACGGATTCTGACTTCCCCTATCCATAATGGGAGCATTCCATGCTATGCGTAATATAGTGTGCGGTTCTATTTTCACACTTTCTTTTTGAGCCATATTGGCGATAGAAGTTATCATAATTGCAAAGACAATCAGGATAAGAATAACTGTTAGCAAAGTTCCGGCAAAGGAAGCCAGCATGAACTTGAAAAACTGTTTCATATAGTCAGGCTTTTAAATTTTATTTAGTATTACAATATTAACAAATATGTGTTTAAAAAAAACGGCCCTGAAAAGTAAAATTTTGTAGGAACTATGGCACTTTTATACCATGAAAAAAATACCGGTAAGCAGCCGTTTTTCGAAGTTATTTCTGCGGTTTTCGCTGCTGTTTGCCCTTTTGGTTATAGGAGGCGGAGGTATTTTTTCCGAAGAGAACAATATCCCTTCTCATTTGTGGTATCCATCAAATAATTTCTATAAGACTTATTTCACTAAATTGAGATTTAATTCTGGTGCCTTTGTGCCTAAGATGCTTTATACGGAAGGTTATGGTTCCTCTGTAAAACATCCCATGCTAAAATTGACTGTTAAGGAGCCTGGAATTATGGGAACGGGAAAATCGAGCCGGTCTATGCTGACAGAGTTTCTTGAAAAGAATAATCCTGGAATTTCAGTTAAGAAAGCCAGGGAAATTGTTTCAATATACATACAGGAAGCTGATAAAGAAGGTGTAAATTATGACGTGGCTTTTAGTCAGATGTGTCTGGAAACCGGATTTTTAAGGTATGGAGGAAGTGTTAAACCACAGCAAAATAATTTTTGTGGTCTGGGAGTTTCTTCCAATGATTCACACGGACTTTCTTTCCCTTCGATAAGAATTGGAATCAGGGCGCACATCCAGCATTTGAAGGCGTACGCTACAACTGCCCGGATAAAAAATCCTATTGTGGACTCCAGATTGAGATTTGTAAAAAGAGGCTCAGTAAAAACTATTGGAGAGCTGAGTGGCAAATGGGCTTCTGATAAACATTACAGCACAAAAATTCTTTCGTTGATGACGCGGCTTTACGCGGAAAGACGTAATTAAAGTCTATTTAACGACTCCTAATTCCATTGAAGTTGTTAATTATTTGCCCCAAATTTTTTTCTGAGCTTTAGCCTTTTTTCTAATTTTGCTTCATGACCACAAATCATGAAGTTTATTTGTTGCTTGGTAGTAATATTTCTTCCAGGATAGGGTACATGAATTCAGCAAAAGAGTTGATTGAGAAAGAAGTAGGTGAAATCCGAACCTGTTCTTCTCTGTACGAGTCCGAACCATGGGGCTTTAATGCTGAAAAAATGTTCATGAATCAGGTTTTACATGTAGAAACTTCATTAAGTGCTTTGGATTTATTGGAAAAAACTCAGCAAATAGAAAAGCTGCTCGGAAGAACTCGTAAGTCAGAAGGATCTTATACCTCGAGGACGATCGATATAGATATTTTATTTTTTGATGAAGCAGTCTTTTCGCTTCCCGGACTCAAGATCCCACATGCGGAAATGCAAAACAGGCGATTTACATTAATGCCTCTTGCTGAAATAGCACCGGATTTGAATCATCCTGTGCTGAAAAGAAACTGTTTGCAGTTGTTGGAGGAATGCAAAGATTCAGGAAAAGTCTGGAAGATTCAAAGTACGCAATTACATGAGGTATAATTTTATTGCCATAGAAGGTAACATAGGGGCAGGGAAAACCTCTTTAGCTACAAAAATCTCAGAGGATTTTAATGCTCGTTTAATTTTAGAGCAGTTTGAAGAAAATTCTTTTCTTCCCAAATTTTATAAAGAACCCGATAAATATGCTTTCCCGCTGGAAATGTCATTTATGGCATCCCGATATCAGCAATTGAAGGACCAGCTTGGTACTTATGATTTGTTTAAGACTTTTACTGTAAGTGATTATTTTATCATCAAATCGCTGATTTTTGCTAAAAAGACACTTCCCGAAGATGAGTATAAATTGTACACTAATTTCTTTAACATCATCTTCAATCAACTTCCGAAACCTGATTTGCTGGTGTATTTATATGTAAAAACAGAACGATTGCAATCGAATATTAAACAGAGAGGCAGGCCTTACGAACAGGAAATTCAGAATGATTATCTTGACAAAATACAGGATGGCTACCTTGAGTTTATCAAGCAACAAAACGATATGCGCATTCTGATTCTTGATACCAACGCTTTGGATTTTGTGAACAGAAGCAAAGATTATGAAAAGATCCTGGAACACCTACACAAGGATTACCCGATAGGTGTCCACAGAATCACTTTTTAATTTTTTCCAGAAAACTTGTTATGGTTCAATTATGTCCGTCTGGGCATTAGGTGCCAGTTTCTTTTTTTCTCCATTTTTGTTTGGAAACAGAATATTGAGACCAAAGCCAAATTGGGCATATTTTGAGCTCTTCCACGATACCGTCAGGATGTTATCAGTGTAAAGGTACAGCTGAATGGGTTTAAACTGAAATGACAGCGCAGTGCCAACGTTGAATGGATCTTCTTTAATGTAAGTGTAATTTACTTTAAAGTTGAAATGTTTTCCCAGAGAATAGTCATAGCCCAGTGATGCAGCCATGTTATTGTAGCCCTTGAAAAACTGGCTGGCAAAAAGCAAGGAAACTCGTCCACCATTCTGTTTCAGATTATATTCTGCTCCAATATATAGCCTTGTAGGCAATTTGACAGAATAAGTATTTGAAAATTCACTTGCATTGAACATTCTTTTCAAAGAATCACCAAGCCCTGATAAAGCATTATTAGATTTGAAGATTTCTGACAAACTTCCTGTCAGGTTAACATTATTTTCGTCGGTTCTGTAACTTTGAGTGTTAGAATGATAGGAAATAGCACCAAGATCCAGCACGCTGGCGCTAACATTTAACTGATCAGTTACTTTTACAGCAGCACCTAAATCAATGGCAAAACCCATATTTTTGAAGTCGGAGAGGTATTGTCCGGGGTTGAAGTTATTATTATTGTTACTATTATTCTGGAATCCTGATGTGTTCAATAAAAGATGTGATGACGCATATACATCATAACCTCCGTTCCCATCGCTTTGGGTGGTAAAGTTCATACCGTCATTTTTTGTCTGTATGTTTGAAAGGCCCTGTAACAGGTGAATTCTTGTTCCAATAGTGACCTTAGTCGTCACAGGCACTGACAATCCTACATGATAATCCAGCATGTGAGTCTCTTCAATAGCGGTATTATTCAAATAAAGTGTTGTTCCTGCGTTTACAGTGTTGTCATTCCATATTAGCTTAAAAAGATCGTTATCGGAGAGGATTGTGAACGACATTCTCTGACTGACTCCTATTGTAAAGAAGTTGTTTTTAATCTTAAATCCTGCAGAAAGCAAATCTTCATTGATAGATATTTTCGTAAAACCTAAGTTATTACCGGCCTGAATAACTTTGCTCATATCCAGATTATCAACAGTGCTTCCAGGTTTTCTGGTGAAGAAATCATTGTAATTACCAACAGTATTCAATAATCCTATTTCTATGTTGGAAATGGCCGGAATCCCGATAAATAACGATGCGTCGGGTGTTAGAGCAGGATTCAGGCTCATGCTTTGAGGAACACCTCTGAAACCGTACAAAATATAGTTTTCCTGCGCATTTATAAAATGTGAGAACATAAGAAGAATTGCTATCACCAGCAGATTTCTTCCCCATGATTTTTTTAAAGATGTATTCATAGCGTTCTGTTTTTCGTGATTAATAATTATTGCGATATCCTTTAACCTTTCTGATTGTAATTTTTTGTTAAATAAAACTGAACTGGAAAATGAAAGACGATCAATAACAATGTCCCTTTTTTTAAAGAAAACATCGGAACAGAGCAGTAAGAAAACACGAAATTTTCGATGGGTGTTTTCATTTTAAACTCCTTTAACCATAACAAACATAATGAAAAATGACGTAAATATCAAATTTTCAGCTAAAAATGTTTTAAGCTGGTATCAGGAAAACTTGGCGGAGGGATGAAAATTTACAACTTACTGAATAGTGTCGTTACTTTTCACAGTGGTTGGCCATTGAAAATTATAATTCACTGAAGTTGAATCAGGGAGCTTTTCTGATTGCATATTTTGTATTCGCAAAATATTCCAATATTTATTTTCGTAGCTCTTGTTATCTTGCGATGAAGGTACAAACTGAAATTTAGTGCTAATACCTTTATACGGGTCGTTGGGCAGGCATGTGGTCATCCGTTTCCCGTAATGATATAACGCAGCCAGGAAATAATGTGTGATATCATATCCCAGAAAACCATATTTTTCAGGTACTGTTCCATAGTTCTTAACAAACTCATCGTTCAGTCGTTTGACTTCAGGCGAGGTGTAATTAACATAAAAACTTGTCGGATAAGTCACATTGAGTTTGCTCATCTGATAATCATCTAAATTTGAGATTGTCTCCCATGCTGGTACACCAATCATTTTTACATTGAAGGTGTCACAAAGTACATTTAAACGGTTCATGACATCCATTACAAAAGCTTTGTTGGTTCCATAAACAATGACAAGGTTCTGGCGAAGGACAGATGCGTTGTCCAGAAATGGATGTAAACTATCCTGCAAATAATTAATTTGTACAAGATGATTGGTAAAAGTTGTGCTGTCATTAAGACGCCATGTCTTTAAAGAATCAGGTTGAATATATTTATTTTCCAGAAAATAAGGTCTTAATGTGTCGTTGATTGTGGTGGCAACAGGTTTTTGAGCTCTCTGCAATAATGAGTCAATCTGTTTTTGTTTCTGCACAGGTATTTTGTATCCCAACTGCTGACTTTGTAATAACGTTTCTTTTTGGGCTTCCAGTTGTCCTTCCAACTGTGTTTGTTCCTTTACTGTTTCACGTTGTGTCACAGCAATACCCAAATTCACCAGCTGACTGTTTGCAAATTTCATTGAATTAGGCAATACAGTTTGAACAGAATCTCTAAAAGCATCAACAGTTTGATTGTCTTTAAAAGCATCTGGTTTAATTATAAAGACTTTGTCTTTGGAATAGTATTCTTTTACAAGTTGTTTAACCAGTTGAGGCTCATAATTGAATCCAGGTTTAACTTTGATTATTCCATCGTGTCCGTCAAGAACAGATTCCCTGAACGTTAAGGGGTTTACAATCGGAATATGGAAATGTCCGGCAAATAGAGAAACTTCATCAAAACTCTGACTGTAGAAGGGGCCGATAATCAAATCCATATCCATCAGTTCGGGCCTTGAAAGCACTTTTGATGTTTTCGTAAGTGTTTGATCAACATCATAAACATAAAGTTGGACATTCATCCCCTGAGCCTTAAGTGATTCAGTAGCAAGTAATGCTCCTTGTAAGAACTGAATAAAACGGAAAGGCTCAAAATGACGCTCTTGTTGCATCATAAACTGATAACGATTCAAACTATCGGTCTGTTCGAGATAAAGAGGAACCATCAGAGCAATCTTGAAAGTTCTGATGTGAACTGACGGTTCACAGCCTGGCGAAGGTTGTGGTTGTTTTACTTCTTCTTTTACAGCCGTTTCCGGTTGTTGAGTTTTTTGAGCCCCAGGAGTGAGAGGAATAACTTCTGGTTGTTTTTCAGTTGGAATCTTTACAAGCTGTCCCGGAAAAACGAATCGACCTGAAAAAGGATTGGCCTGCTTTATTTTACCTACACTGATACCGTATAACTTGGCAACTTTCTTAAGCCTTATTTTCCCTGCGGGTGAATAAACGACGAATTCCTTATTTATTTTTTTTTTTGGAATCAGAATCTTTTGACCAATTTTAATAGCAGTGGTGAGGTTTTTGTTTGTCAGATAAAGATCATTGAGGCTAACTCCGTACTTTCTGGAAATACTGTATAGTGTTTCTTTCGGTTTAACAATGTGTACTATAAAGCCTTTGTTGGGATCTGTTTGCTGATGATTGATTACCATCTTTTTAACAGAATTAGCAGGCGGATTATGAAAAGCTTCTTTTGCCTTTTCCAAGTCAGTCTGGCTGGCACGATATCCCGGAACCTGTGCATTGACAGGTAGTTTCAGCTGCATACCACGAGTCACATTTGTTAGGCCTGGATTAACTGCTTTCAGCTCCGCAACAGAAATTTTATATTTATTTGCAATGCTTCCTAATGTTTCACCCTGCATTACAACATGCCGATAATCTTTGATAATGGGAATTCTTGAATTTGGATTCACCTGAGTAAGGTTGCTGATCACTGTAGTTGATTGTATCTGAGGAGCTGGAGTTTTTTCCATATTATTGATGGTATTTTCCACAGATGAATCTTTTGTTTCAGGACTGTTTGTATTAAGCCCTCCTGTATAAGGTTTGGATGCTTGTTCTCCGCTTGCCTGCCCGTCAAGAATTTTGTATGCCTCTTCAACAGGAATTTTAACAAATTCACCTTCCTTCAGCGGTCCCTGTAAACCTGGATTAGCAAGTAAAATATATTTTTTGGGAATCATATAAATAGACGCGATATGGTCTATGGTTTCCCCTTCAGAAGCTACATGATAGAAAAAGTCAAAATTGGATTGCTTGACCTGTTTTGTAATCTCAGTCTCTTTGTTTACCGTTGGAATATAAAGTTGCTGCCCAACCATAATTCCGGTTTTTGCAGCAGGATTGTTATAGTAAATTTCGTCGATACCAACGTTGTAAGCTTTCGCGATGGAATAAACGGTCTGCCCTCTTTGGACAGTATGAACATAAAATTGTTTTCCATCTCTTGTTTGGATGACTTTGCTATGGGGAATATCGACGGTTTGTGCCTGGGCCAGACTGGCAATAAAAAAGAAAACCAGGATAAAAAACTTTTTCATGTTTCTTATTTCTACTTGAGATAACCAATGTTATAAATTACACAATTTAAACGCTTGCGAAATTAAAGAAATTATATGCGGACACAAAATTTTTTTAAACCGCAATCGTGGAGTCTTTCCTGGGGCTATTCCCATTCTATAGTGGCGGGTGGCTTTGAACTGATATCATAAACTACGCGATTAACGCCTTTTATTTTATTGATGATGTCATTTGAAACCTTTGCCAGAAATTCATAAGGCAAATGAGACCAGTCTGCCGTCATTCCATCAGTGGAGCTTACGGCACGCAGGGCAACAACATTTTCGTAGGTACGTTCATCTCCCATGACACCGACAGACTGAACCGGAAGTAACACTGCCAGTGCCTGCCAGACTGTATCATATAATCCCTGTTCTCTCAAATTACTGATGAACACATCATCAACATCCTGTAAAATGCGAACACGTTCTGCGGTGACTTCACCCAGTATTCTGATGCCGAGTCCCGGTCCGGGAAACGGATGACGATTCAGCAACTGTTCTGGCATATCGAGTGATTTCCCGATTCTTCTTACTTCATCTTTGAAAAGCGTATTCAAAGGCTCTACAACCTTTAGCTTCATAAAGTCAGGTAATCCACCTACATTATGATGTGATTTTATGGTAGCAGAAGGACCGTTTACTGAAACAGATTCAATGACATCAGGATAGATGGTACCTTGAGCAAGCCATTTTACATCCTGAATGAGATGTGCTTCCTGGTCGAAAACTTCAATGAATGTCTTTCCGATGGCCTTTCTTTTGAGTTCAGGATCTGAAACTCCTTTTAATGCATAAAGGAATTGAGCAGAAGCATCGACACCCTTGACGTTTAGTCCCATATTCTCATAAGAGTGCAGAACATTCTTAAATTCGTTTTTCCTCAAAAGTCCGTTGTCTACAAAAATGCAGTACAGGTTTTTACCGATGGCCTTGTTCAATAAAACAGCAGCAACTGAAGAATCAACCCCACCGGATAATCCCAGAACAACCTTGTCGTTCCCTAATTTTTCTATTAAGCCAGCTACGGTAGTTTCGATGAATGAATCTGGAGTCCATGTTTGGTGGCATCCACAAATATCAACAACAAAATTCTTTAACAGTTTGGGTCCTTCAGTAGAATGGAAAACTTCAGGGTGAAACTGAATGCCGTATGTAGAAGCTCCTTTTTCTTTAAATCCGGCCACTTTTACGCTCGTCGTGCTGGCAATTACTTCGAAATTACCTGGTAACTCAAGAATTGTATCACCGTGTGACATCCAAACCTGACTTCCATCCGAAAGGCCTTCCATCAATGAGCAGGTCCTGTCAAGATAATTCAAATTAGCGCGACCATATTCCCTGATTTTTGAAGGCATTACTTCACCTCCGTCATGTTGAGCCAGAAATTGTGCGCCATAGCAGACTCCCAATAGGGGATATCTACCGCGGATCCCTGACAAATCAGGTACAGGGCTGTTTTTATCACGAACGGAATAAGGGCTTCCTGAAAGGATAACACCTTTAATTTCGTCAGTAAGTTCCGGGATCTTGTGAAATGGATAAATTTCACAATAAACATTTAACTCCCTGACCCGGCGTGCGATGAGCTGAGTGTACTGGGAGCCGAAATCGAGTATGATAATGGTTTCCTGCATGGCGCAAATATAATCAGTTTCAGTAAAATCAATTGGAAAATAAACATTGAAATACTAAAAAGTGTAAATAAGGGTTATCTGTTTCTAAAATAAAAAAGGCCGGCTAAAAAACCGACCCTTTTTCAGAAATGACGGGAGAAATTATTTTGCAGCACAATCCATACATACTTTTTTATCGCCTTTTACCCGACCATATTCCATCACGGTCATTTCTCCGCATTCTTCACAAACAAAACTGCTAAAACTATGAGGTTTTGCTTCCAAATCATAGTTAAAAATTTCTGAAACGTTCAATAGTTTTTCTTCAGGAGTATTCATTACATTTAGAACCAAAGGTTCGACAATCTCATCAGGAACCTTACTTGCAGGTATTCCCTTTTCACGGTAATCCTTGAAAAAAGATGTTTTCTTGTTTGCCATCATAGCCTCTGCTTTTGGCGTAACGCGAACAGCCCTTCCTGTGGCTTTATCAACGACAGTTACGGCCCATTTCCCTTTGTGAGTTTTTTTCAAATTTCCTTTACCAGACGTTGTTCCCATAATAACCTGGAGCCCGTCTGCGAAACAAGTTGCACAGTGGTCCTCACCGAGATCAGCGAAAGCGATAATTTGTCCGTCTTTAGCGCGTTCTACTCCCAATGCATTCATTGCAGCTGCGCCTACACGGAGCCCCATTGGCATTGCCGGACATTTGTGTCCATGGAATTTTTGCCCGAATTCGAGCCATTCTTTTGGTTCTACCATAATTTTAAATTTAGAGGATTAATAATTTATTTTATCAGTTATATATAGTGATAGTTTTTTTAACTATTTGAAAAACAATTGAAATTGCAATATTAAAATGTCATTTGCAAGATGATGATCTATAATTTGGAAGCTATTGTCGGCCATAAGTTTCACTTTGTTTTGATCGAATAGATAATTATAACCAATATGTACAATAGGATCATTCTTTGTGCTGTTTATTAAGTCATTATATTGATTACAGGAGGCTACAAATTGATTTTTGTGAAAGTTATAAGCTGCTAAGACATAATAGCCGTCAGCGCGGGAGTGATTTAAAAATGCAGAGAGGTATTCTGCCTGCATATGAAAAGCTTTTGTGTTATATTCAGCAAAAAGATTGTATCTAAATTCATTGCCTGAAAAAATTAAGGAATCTGGGAGAATATTTTTCAGTTCCAGTTGGTCTGATTTCCGGAACATAACAGAGTACCCAATACTTAAGTTCTTTGAAGGATTAAACTGTGTTTTATGAGTGATCAGAAATCCTGAATTATTCAAGCGGTACTCTTTAATTCCATAACCGTTAAAAAAACCTAGCCATGACTGGATTTTATGGTTTGGGCTATGCCAACCAAATTGAAAACCAAGATCCCGCACTCCAAGTGTACCATCAGGTACAAGGGCATTGACCACTGGAGCCCTATCCGTGAGCGGAATTTCATAGTCGGGTTGAAAACGTTCAAGGCTGTACTCAGGAACAAATTGTCCAAGATTCAGTTTGAACTGATTAACACGATAAAAAACCATAACATCCTGCAGGAAAAATTGTTCGTCTTTACTACCAGATAATGTTGTCTGAACTTTAAAGCCCCAGTGTTTGTTAAAATCAGGTGCAGACTGTATCCAGAATTTCAGCCTTTGCATCGTGAAGGCGTTTTCATTATTGAAATCTGTTGTATATCTGAATTGCGTGTAGCCATGCCAGTCAGCGATATGTTTTAAATCACTCTGTTGTGCACTGGCAGACAGACTGACAAAAAATATAATCGACAGAAAAATAGTTTTTATTCTCATACTCATTTTTCTCGAAAACAAAGACTCGTACTTTCTCATTTTAAAACTCATTAATTGATTTATAAATTCTTTAGAAAACTTTAAAGACCAGTTTAACAGCCATAAGCAAAAGAATAATTGCAAGGATTTTTTTTACAGTCTGCGGGTTTAATTTTTTATGCATAAACATGGTCCCCAATGTGGCACCTGCCACTCCTGATATTGAAGCAATAATGATAAGATGCCAGTCTACGACTCCCATAGACCAGTAGGTTAAAAAACCAGAAAAAGAGGAAAATGGAACAACAAAAGCTGTGATAGCAGCAATTTTCTTTGGGTTGAAACCCAACATCAGCATTAAGGGGGAGATGATACCACCACCACCGATACCCAATAGCCCGGATAAGAGGCCAGCGAAGGCGCCAATCAAAGAAAGGGCAAAATAGGGAGTGTCACTTCTGTAGGTTTCTTTTTCCTTTTTTTTGTGGAATAAAAACATCAGTCCGGAAAAAAGCAGGAAACCAATGAATAAAAGCAGAATGATTTCCTTTGAAATGTATTGAGAAAGGTAGGCTCCCACTATAGCAAATAGAAAGGAGAATATTATGATGGGAATACCTACCTTAAAGTCCAGCCGTTTATTTTTAATATTTGTGATACTTGCTCCTGTCAGGCTTACTGTATTGTAAAAAAGTCCCACCGGTTTTGCCATTGTAATTGGAATTCCTAGTGATACTAAAATTGGTATCAAAATGATGGCAGCACCTATTCCTCCGAGTGAGAAAATGAAAGCTGCAACAAAGGAAATAAGGGCAATTATATAATTCAACATTTTTTCGAGTTGTTTATTTTTAAATGATTTGTATTAGACCTCAACGAAATATTTTTATTATAGAGTAAGTATTTACTTACATATAAATCAAAAAAATTTATCTTTCTAAAATTTTAAGAAGTAAAATCATCATTCTGCTGCAGAAATTTTCTCTGTGAAATACGCCGCCGGCAAACACAAGTTCAATGTTTAATGCCACAGGAATTCCCATATAAAGCATAGCAACCTGTTCAACGTCTGTACTTTCATCCCAGATTCCAAGTGCGATGCCATCAAGAACAATCTTACTGGCAAGACTTTTTTGATTGTTAAAAATATTTTGGAGGTTCTCTTTAAGCTCACGGTCATTTTTTTGAGTAGCCTCCGAGAATAATAACATTGTAATTCCTCTGTTCTCTGTAAGGTAAGTTACTGTTGCACATAGTAATCTTTCAAGTCTCTCAGAAGGGCTGGATGAAGAATTCGCAATTTTTCTTAGATTTCCTATGAAATCGGTCTGCACATCTTTAATAATTGAAAGTACGATGTCCTGCTTTGTCTTAAAGTGTCTGAAAATTGTCCCTTCGCTCATTCCAATTCTTTCAGCCAACTTTCTAGTTGACAGATTTTTTAAACCATCTGTATAAATAATATCCAGTACAGCTGATTTAATTTGTTCTTGTCTTACATCTGTTTTTTGCCGTTCCATATTATGTAAGTAATCGCTTACAAAAGTATAATTTATTTTAATACTCGTGCAATTTTTTGAATTTTTTTTGACAAATAAGTTATAATTGGTTTTATTTCAGTAGCTTATTTTCGGAGTTTGATTGTCGGATGGTTCGCATTTTTTAAGTTTTCTGTTGCAGAAATACATTGTACCTTTGTCTGACAGTTTAGAGAACATGCGTAAAATTTTTTTTAAAGGTAATCGAATAAGTATAGTTAAGGATTCGGAAGACTCCAACAGTTTGCTGGTGGACATTGAAAGCAAAGAACAACTTCATAGCTTTTTGAAGGCTTGGTTGAAGGATAGTAAGAAGAAGGATGTTGCGCTTTTTGGCTATGACCGGAAACGGTTGAAGTCTGACTTCAAGAAGTTTTTTTTCTATATAGAAGCAGCTGGAGGTGTTGTTTTTAATCAAAACAATCAGGTTTTGTTTATTTACAGGTCCGGGATATGGGACTTACCTAAAGGCAAAATTGATAAAAATGAGGCTGTAAAGCATTGTGCGTTGAGGGAAGTAGAAGAAGAAACTGGTGTAGGAGGACTTCAAATCAAGGAAAGATTAAAACCAAGTTACCATGTTTATTGGCATAATGACAATTGGTATTTGAAAAAAACTTACTGGTTTTTTATGGAAACTTCTTCCAATAATGATCTGGTTCCTCAGGTTGAGGAAGAAATTACGGAGGCGCGCTGGATGAATCTTAATGAATGTCAGGAAGCGCTAAATAAATCTTATCGGTCATTGCATGAGAGTATTGGAAATGAAATTTGCCAATATTTTGAAAAACATAAGAAATAAAGACTGTCATGTAGAGAAATAGTTAGTTTCTATAGCAGAACCTTTCTTATTTTTGTTCTGCAAATAAATATCAGGATGAAAAAGATTGCAATATTTCCAGGCTCGTTCGACCCGATCACTAAAGGGCATGTTTCGGTCATAAAAAGGGCTATCCCGCTTTTCGACGAAATCATCGTGTCAATCGGAATTAATTCGGCAAAAAATTATATGTTCCCTCTTGAGAAAAGGAGAGATTGGATTGAAAATGTATTTGCCAACGAACCAAAAGTGACGGTTCAGACATATTCTGGCCTCACCGTGGACTTTTGCAAAAAGGTAAATGCAAATTATATTCTCAGGGGCCTTCGGACAGCTGCTGATTTTGAGTTTGAGAAGGAAATTGCACACGTCAATAAAATGCTGACTGACGGGATTGAAACAATGTTTTTACTTACGGAGCCTGAGTTTGCGCCTATTTCTTCTTCTATTGTAAGAGAAGTATTTCGTTATGGTGGTGATATTAGTAGTCTGGTGCCGCCGCAGGTTAAAATAAACTCAGAAAACAAATAATGTTTTCTATTTCCTTATGACTTATTGGAGACAATATTCTTCTCTTAAATAGCGTTTAGATCACCTGAGAATAAAGTTGCTGGAATTATCATTTGTATCGGAAAACTCCGAAAGGTTTAGAGTGTAAAATGCGTAGATACTTCATAATAAATCTGATTTTTCTTACTGTAATCTGCACTGTTTCTGCACAGAATGTAGCTGTTTCAGGACAGTTAAAGGGTTTTGAGCAAGGTAGTATGGTACGAATTATTGTGCCTGAAGACCTTTTTTCAAAACTAGAACATACACTTGTAACAACTTACGCCGGACAAAATGGCGATTTCGCTTTTCATGTAGATATGAAATATCCTGTTTATGCCCATTTGGCAGTAAATCTGAAAAAAGGCAGTATTTTTCTTGAACCAGGTCAAAGTTATCAGATGAAGATTGTTCGTGATACTATCGGGCAACATGGTTCTATTTTTGACCAGCAGCCACCTGAGATTGATATTCTGAAGGGAAATACTAGCCTTTCAAATCGGCTTGGAAATTTCAATGAGATCTATAACCAATTTCTTTTGGCTCATTTCAGGGATATTTATCTCTATCACAATACGGTGGTTCTAAATAATTTCAAAAAGGAAATTGCAGGCAAGTTTTCCAATGATAACTCACCTTATGTGAAGAATTATATCCGATATTCTCTGGCATCGCTGGAATGGGCAGCCAGAACTTCGACACTTAATTCATTTGGAAAGAAATATTTTGTTGGACAAACTGTTTTGTATAATAATGTCCAGTATGTTGAAATGTTCAGAGACTTTTTTAAGGCTTTTTTTGAATCAACTTTGCACGATCCTGTTAATATGAATCATTTGGCGGAAATAATGCCGACCGGAAATTTTCAGAAACTGGATGAAGTTTTTTCAAAGGTGCCACTTCTCGAAACTGATACACGCGTCAGGGAATTAACAGAAATGGTTTCTTTGGAAAAGTATTTTTACAATAATGATTTTAACAGGTGGAATATTCTCCGGATGTACGAGAATATGTCTCTTCATTGTAAATACCCTGAAAACAGAAAAATTGCTCATGATTATTACGAGAAATTGAAGCAATTAATACCCGGCAGTAACGCTCCAGATTTCGACCTCCCTGGGTTCAGTGGTAAGGAATATACACTGGAAAGTTTCAAACACAAGTTTGTATTGCTGGCCTTTTTCAAAACCAACAACCCAATGTGTGAAAATCAGCTATCATACCTAAAGAAATTATCTGATCATGAAGATGATGATTTCACTCCTGTGGTGATTGTTGCTGGGAAAAATCCTGATTATTATTTAAAAGCATATTCGTCACAACAATACCCTTGGCCGTTTTTATTATTGGGAAAAGATATTTTACTTCTGGAAAAATATCAAGTGGTGGATTACCCATCTTATGTTCTTATAAATCCTGATGGAAGTATTGCCATGGCGCCTGCGCCAATGCCGGAAGAGAATGCTTTTCAGAGGATTTCAGATTACATAACGGAATATAAGAAAAACGTAAAAAATTGACAAGCTTTCAATACCTTTGCAGAAATTAGCTGTCTGAAATAGTTGTTTAGGAACGATAGTTGATAGGACAGATTTTCAATACCTGAAATAAGATGATTGGATTTATTAAAGGCCTTATTGGCGACAAAGATACCCGCGATAAAAAAGCGATTAGTCCTTATGTAAATAAGATTAAGGATGCTTACGAGAGTATTAAGAATTTAAGCAATGATGAGCTTCGTGCAAAAACACTGGAGTTCAAACAGAAAATTGCTGATTATATCGCACCTGAAGGGAATGAAATTGCTAGCCTGAAACTCCAGGTTGAAGATAATTTCGAAATTGACATCGAAGAAAAAGAGAAAATCTACGAAAAACTAGACAAGCTTCAAACTCAAAGTTATCAGAAAACTCAGGAAATTCTTGATATGCTTCTGCCGGAAGCATTTGCTGTAATGAAGGAAACTGCACGCCGGTTTAAGGATCAAAAAGAAGTTGAAGTTACTGCTAATGACAGGGACCGTGATTTGGCCTCCAAACTGGAAAATGTTTACATAAAAGGAGACAAAGCATATTACAAAAACCAATGGATGGCTGGTGGAAATATGATTGTCTGGGATATGGTACACTATGACGTTCAGCTTTTTGGAGGGGTGGTTCTCCACCAGGGAAAGATCGCCGAAATGGCCACAGGTGAAGGTAAAACCCTGGTTGCCACATTGCCGGTTTATTTGAATGCCCTTCCCGGAAAAGGAGTCCATCTGGTTACTGTCAATAATTATTTGGCAAAACGTGACTCGGAATGGATGGGAATGTTGTTTCAGTTTCATGGTTTGACAGTGGATTGTATTGACAATCATGAACCTAACAGCGAAGATCGGCGTAAAGCGTATTTGGCAGACATCACTTATGGTACCAATAATGAATTTGGTTTTGACTACCTGCGTGACAATATGACATCTGACCCGGCAGAAATGGTGCAGCGTGATTTTATTTACAGCATCGTTGACGAGGTCGACTCAGTTTTGATTGACGATGCTCGTACTCCTTTAATTATTTCCGGACCAACTCCAAAAGGAGAGGAGCACGAATTTGATGCGTTAAAAGGTGATGTTGAGAAACTTTACAACGCTCAAAAGAATCTGGTTTCGAGTCTGCTTTCTGACTCCAAAAAACTGCTTAATGATAAGACAAATTCAGAAAGCATTAAAAAAGCTGGGGAGCTTATTTTCCGCGCTTACCATGGTCTTCCAAAAAATAATGCTCTTATCAAACTGCTTAGTGAAGAAGGTAATAGGGCACTGATGCAGAAAACGGAAAGCTTTTATTTGCAAGAGCAGGCTAAAAATATGCATATTATCGATGATGAACTTTATTTCGTCATTGATGAAAAGAATAATACCTCTGATCTTACGGAAAAAGGAATTGACTTGCTTACCAAGTCATACAATGATCCTGAATTCTTTATTCTTCCTAACATTGGTGAAAGAGTAGCTGAACTGGAGACACAAAGTCTTGATGAAAAAGACTACTTAAGGAAGAAATCAGAGATGATTGCTGATTACTCCATCAAATCGGAACGTGTCCATACTGTGAATCAGTTGTTGAAAGCATATACACTGTTTGAAAAGGATGTGGAATATGTGATTATTGACAATAAGGTCAAGATTGTGGATGAGCAGACTGGTCGTATCATGGAGGGGCGTCGATATTCGGATGGATTGCATCAGGCAATCGAAGCCAAGGAAAACGTAAAAATTGAAGCTGCTACCCAGACTTATGCTACGGTAACTTTACAGAACTTTTTCAGAATGTATAAAAAACTGGCCGGTATGACCGGTACAGCTGAAACTGAAGCTTCCGAGCTCTGGGACATCTATAAATTGGATGTGGTCGTTGTTCCAACGAATAAACCCGTTATCCGTGAGGACCATGAGGATCTTGTTTATAAGACCAAGCGTGAAAAATATACGGCTGTCATCGATGATATTGAAAGATTAGTCAATGAAACGCGACCAGTTTTGGTGGGGACTACTTCTGTAGAGACTTCCGAGTTGTTAAGTAAGATGCTGGAAAGAAGGCATATCGAACATAATATTTTGAATGCTAAGTTGCACTTCAAAGAAGCACAGATTGTGAAAGAAGCTGGTTTACCAGGAAAGGTAACTATTGCTACTAACATGGCTGGTCGTGGTACGGATATCAAGTTAGGACCCGGAGTGAAAGAAGCTGGTGGTCTCGCCATTATTGGTACAGAACGACATGAATCTCGTCGTGTTGACCGTCAGTTGAGAGGTCGTTCTGGTCGTCAGGGAGATCCGGGAAGTTCGCAATTCTTCGTCTCACTGGAAGATGACTTGATGCGTATGTTCGGCTCTGGCAGAATTGCTGGTATTATGGACAGGCTTGGATTGGATGAAGGTGAGGTTATTCAGCATTCAATGATTACCAAATCTATAGAACGTGCACAAAGGAAGGTAGAAGAAAACAACTTTGGTATCCGGAAAAGATTGCTGGAGTATGATGATATTATGAATTCACAGAGAGAGGTGATTTACAAAAGGCGTAAACATGCTCTTTTTGGTGAAAGGCTTGCAATGGATATTTCCAACATGATGTACGATCTGACAGAACAGATTGTTAATGAAAATCTTCAAAATTCAGATTTTGAGAATTTTCAGATGCAGCTGCTAAGAATTCTGGCAATTGACTCGCCGGTGAAAACTGAAAAGGAATTTCTTGGAATGCGCCCCGATGAGTTGACTGAAACAGTATTTTCAAATCTGTACAAAAGTTATCTTGCCAAAAGAGAAAACCTGATATCCCAAACTTTTCCAGTGGTAAAAGACGTATACGAGAACCAGCGTCAATATGAAAATATCGCCATACCTTTCTTTGATGGCCAAAGACACGTTCAGGTCATTGCTAATCTAAAAAGATCGGTTGATACAAAAGGGAAGGAAATTGCTCTTTCTTTTGAGAAAGGAATTGTCCTGGCAAATATTGATGATGCCTGGAAAGAGCAGCTCAGGGAGATGGACGAATTAAAGCAATCGGTTCAAAATGCGTCTTATGAGCAGAAAGATCCATTGCTGATTTATAAACTTGAATCTTTTAATCTTTTCAAAAAGATGATTGAAAAGATTAATCAGGATGTTGTTTCCTATCTTGTTAAGGCTGATATTTATAATCCGAATCAGGCACAATTTCGTGAAGCTCAACTTCCCAGTGGAATAGATCGTTCTAAAATACGTGAGGCTCGTGGGGACATGCTTTCACAGGTTGATGCAGATACCCGTGAACAATCTAAACCACAGCCAGTAAAGGTTGAAAAGAAGGTTGGACGAAACGATCCTTGTCCGTGTGGAAGTGGCAAAAAGTACAAGAATTGTCATGGAAAAAATGCTTAATTTAGCAGAAACGATTTACGATGAGATTTAAGACCGGATTTTTCTTGGTTGTTATCTTTGGTGTAATAATGTTCACTGTAACTCGATGTAATACCAGCCCGGTAAGCCCATCCGTTGTTACATATAGTTACGTTAATCCAATCTTAAATCCTCCGGATACCTTTCGTGTTGTTTATGATTTAAATCTTCTTGGTAACAGGGAAGCCTTGATTACTTTTCAGAACAGTGCAGTTTGGCACATTGAAGTGCAGACACAGAGTCTTGCCAAATTCGGTTTTATAAATCCTTCGGACAATTCGCTGGTTTATCTGGATGGTAATGATACTATTGGGTTTCGCAGTGATATAGAGTATTCATTTATTTTAAATAACAGCAATACTGATTCACTAAGAGGATTGTATTTTGTGAAATTCACAAAGTTACCTGATATTGATTACAATACTTTTGTCAGAAAGTATTGACTTGAAAATAAAATAGTTCAAGTTGTTCGCGATAAAGGAGAAATCAGGGACGGTAATTTTTCAATTGCAAACTTATTCTGAAGAAAATAGCGGACCATAAGAAAGAATTTTTAGCAGATGTTTGATTTTATGGAGGAAATGTCTATGTTTGTCCTCCAATATGAGTTTACATTTGTTTCGTAGGAAAAATTGTAAAGGATTTCTTGAAATTTGAGTTTAATTTTATTGGTGTGGTTTAAGCTTAAGTTCCCCTTAAATTAAGTAACTTAGAATATTTGACTAACAGCGAATTATATAATAGTTGCGATTTATCTGAATATTATAAGATAGGATTTGGTAAACGCCTTTTTGATATTGTATTTTCAATATTAGCTCTCATATTTTTTTCTCCCTTTATAGTAATAATTGCTATTGCTATAAAGCTTGAAAGTAAAGGCCCTGTAATTTTTTCTCAGGAACGTGTGGGTAAAGGTTACGATATATTCACTTTTTACAAATTCAGAACAATGTATCAGAATTCGGATCAGAATCTTGAAAAG
The DNA here is from genome assembly GCA_014860665.1 of Bacteroidales bacterium. Lineage (GTDB taxonomy): Bacteria > Bacteroidota > Bacteroidia > Bacteroidales > F082 > Sulfidibacterium. Next base: position 26,573 of record JACZJI010000053.1, read on the forward strand.
TTGTATCCTGTAAACGAATATACGATCAATTTAAAGGGAGAGGGCTGGATGAAGGATCTTGAATTTTGTCCTGAGTGCCGTAGTCTTGGGAAACCCTGTTCTCCGTTGTTGCAAATGGATGGAATTGAAATTTGTGAGAATTATTATCTGAGCCTGAAAAAAGCGAAATTGCTTCAACGCGTCTTTTTTAAGGCCAAAGATGATCCCCGAATTACTCGTGTTGGAAAAGTTATTCGCCGTTTTCATCTGGATGAAATCCCTCAGTTTTATAATGTGCTATTAGGGAATATGTCAGTGGTTGGAAACAGACCTCTTCCATTGTATGAAGCAGAAAATCTTACAACGGACGAATGGTCTTATCGATTTTTAGCACCGGCTGGAATAACCGGACTTTGGCAAATACATTCAACCACAGTTCATAACCCTGAGGAAAGGATAGCTATTGATAATCAATATGCTATGGTAGCTGATTGGTGGGTCGATTTAAAAATTATTGTGAAAACTGTTCTGACTTTCTTTTCATTTCACTCTTCTTCATACTGATTTAATCTTTCTTTAATTGCTTTTCTCCTTTGTATTAGGGTAGGATGGGAATAATTAAAAAATACATAAGCTGGATGTGGAGTTAAGTTGCTTAAGCTTGATTCAGAAAGTTTGATAAGTGACTCGATCAGATTTCCCCCCATCTTATATTGAGCGGCGAAATTATCTGCTTGATATTCATGTTTTCTGGAAAATATGTTCATCACGATACCCAATAAAAATGAAATTGGAGTATATAATATTCCAAAAGCGAGCAATCCAAGATAAAAACTACCCTGTTTGGCTCCTAAGGCTAATGAAAAAACAGGATTTCCTAATGTCCACCATAATAGGAAAAGCATGATGCCAAGTTGCAAGAATGAAAGTCCCAATCCTTTATAAATATGTTTCTTTTTATAATGCCCGATCTCATGAGCTAAAACAGATACAATTTCATCTGATTCAAGAATGTCAATTAATGTATCATACAAAATAATTTTTTTCTTTGGTCCCAGTCCACTGAAGTAAGCATTGGCTTTTGTGCTTCTTTTAGAGCCATTCATGACGTAAATATCTCTGATGGTGAAACCTGTTTTATCAGCAAAGGTTTGGATAGCTGTTTTCAGAGGCCCATCTTCAAGAGGTTGTAGCTTGTTGAATAAAGGTACAATTAAAGATGTGTAAAACATTGCCATAAAAATCATTATGAGACCGATGCCTAAAATTGTAATAATCCAAAAAGCATGTCCACCTTTTATATATGCCCATTGTATGAAAAGAAGGACACCCCCTCCTAAAATCAAACCTAATAGGAGAGATTTAATTTTATCAATAACAAAGGTTTTTGTGGTGGTTTTATTAAATTCGAATTTTTCTTCTACAACAAAAGTGCTGTATATCTCAAATGGAAGTGAAAGTATGGTAGATGCCAATCCAAGAATTCCGAAAAATATAATTGTTCGTAAGTAAAGATTTGGAGATAATGTTCTTGAAATTGTATCAAGCCAGGCAAAACCATTGACAAGAAGCACGACAATAAGAGCCAGAAACATAATCGTAGATGAGATCATGGAAACCTTGGAATTTGCCAGTAGATAATCCTGTGATTTTTTGTATTTCTGGGGTTCGTAGATGCCTTCAAGATCATTGGGAATTATCGGACTAAAATGTTTCATGTTTAAATAGTCGAGGACCCCTTCAAACAAAAAGTCAAGAATAACGATGCCAATGATTAAATAATATATTGCTGTCTCCATTTTCAGTTATTTTTTAAAATAGCTTAGATATATCCCATGATCTTATAAACCAAAAATCCTATGATTTCATGAATGGTTCCGTCCCATGTTAAGAAGTTGGATGACTGTGGAATAAAAAGGTATTCAAAATTGTATGGTCCATCCGAGTTAATTAGATTGGTCGGGTAGGGAGTGACTTTCAAACCTTCTTTTTCAAAACATCCTAAGGCCCTTCTCATGTGAATCGAGGAGGTGATGAGCAAATACTTTTTAAGATTTGGATATTTCTCCAGAATCCTTTTGGAATAAAGAGCATTTTGATGTGTGTTTTCAGCTAATGTGTCAATTAAAATGTCTGAGGAAGGTATTTTAATGTTTTTCAAAAAAGCATCCATTAGATCGGCTTCCTTCACATTTTTGTAAATTAAGTTAGCGGAACCGCCTGTTATGAGTATCTTTTTTATTTTCCCTTCCTCATAAAGCTCTACAGCCTGTAATAGTCTGTCAACATTCTCGTGATATGTTCGTCGATCATATTTCTGATCAAAAGTTACGGTTCTACCTCCAAGAACAATTCCGACATCATAATCCCTGTCTATTTTTTGTGGACTTACAGCCCACATTCCTGTTACTTTTGTGACTATAAATGAGTTGGAAAAAACAATAAGAATTACAAAAGATGCGATAAGACTTTTTCTTCTGGTACTTTTGTTCTTATTAAATATTGCAATGGCTAGCAATATTACTATCCAGATTATAGGCCGGACACTGTAGCCTAATATTTTAGAGATGATAAAAAACATTGATATTTCTTAGTTGTCGAGATGAATAAGTCTTAGGGCTAAAAGAATTTCGCCTGCATTTTGAGGTGCAGGCGAAATATGAAAATTCGTTTGATTTTATGACTAGGTGCTCATTCCTCCACACACGTTGATTACCTGGCCGCTCACATAAGATGAGAGATCGCTACCCAGGAAAGTAGCCACGTCGGCAACATCTTCTGGTTTTCCGGAACGTTTTAGAGGAATAGTTTTAATCCATGCTTCACGAACATCATCAGGAAGTTTATGGGTCATTTCTGTTTCAATAAAACCTGGAGCTATCGCGTTGCAACGAATTCCTCGGGAACCTAGCTCCTGAGCAATAGATTTAGTAAAACCAATAAGACCTGCTTTTGAAGCGGAATAGTTAGCCTGTCCTGCATTTCCGTTAACACCAACAACTGAGCTCATATTGATGATTGAACCACCACGTTGTTTGATCATGGCACGTTGCACTGATTTAGTCAGATTGAAAGCCGATTTCAGGTTTACGGTAATAACAGCATCCCAATCTTGTTCTGTCATGCGAAGCATCAGATTGTCACGCGTAATGCCGGCATTATTAACAAGTATATCAATTCTCCCAAATTCTTTCAAAATTTCTTCAACAAGCTTTTCACTGTCTTCAAGAGAAGCAGCATTTGAAGCATAGGCTTTCACTTTTACACCAAGTGCAGCAATTTCTGCAGCAGTAGCATCCATTTGTTCATCATGCCTTAAATCGCTGAATGCTATTGATGCTCCTTCCGAAGCAAATTTAAGTCCGATGGCTTTCCCGATACCTCTTGTTGCACCAGTAATGAGAGCCACTTTTCCTTCTAGTAGTTTCATTTTTTCAAGGTTTATTTTAAAAGGTCAAATGTACATTAATTTTTCTCAATTAAAATTTGACATATGCAGATGTGAAGATTTATTCGTCTCCCATATTTAGAGCCGTTTGAATTTTAATCTGACAGAAGCTCCGCCATTTTTCCGGTTTTCAATTTTTATATCTCCACCATGAAGATCCATTATTAACTTAACGGCTACAAGTGAGAGCCCCGTTCCCTGAACGTGAGCGAAATCGCCATTGTAAAATAGTTCAAAAGGATGATCAAGCGCCTCCTGGTCGAAGCCAGAACCATTGTCGTGACAAAGAATTTCTACGGATTCTTTAACAGCGTTAGCTATTAATTCAATTTCTCCGTTATTATTATGATTTTTAGCGTTATCTAAAACAAATTCCAGTGATTTCTTTATCAGGTCAGGGGCTGCAGGGATCATCACATCTTTATCTACATTTGTTAGCCTAAGCTTTTGCCCTGTGTTCTTTTCAAACTTTTCAGCAGCAGATTCCATAAGATATTTTACGGCAGTTGGGATTAGATCTGCTTCGTATTTCTGGACTTGCAGGCTCGTAATTAATAATGCGATTTCCGAGAATTTTGCTAATCTTCCTGAAACCTCTTTCAAGTATTGGATATATTCTCTTTGCTCACTACTTAGCTCTGTTTGACTTAAAAGAGTCGAAAGACCTGTCAGACCATTTAACGGGGTGCGAAGTTCATGGCTAATAATAGAGAGAAAATCTGTTTTGGCTTTTTCAAGATGATCCAGTCTGTTATACGCAGATTCAAGTTCCTGAGTCCGTTCTTTAACAATGCCTTCAAGATTTTCATTAAGTTCTTTCAACTTTTTTCGTTGCTCATATATCAGAATGTGAGTATTCACGCGAGCCAATAATTCAGCAGAATTAAACGGCTTTGTGATATAATCCTGCCCGCCAACTTCGAAGCCTTTAACAATACTGTCCATATCTGCTTTAGCAGTAAGAAAAATTATTGGAATCTCTGCTGTTTCTTTTTGACTTTTCAGAATTTGGCAAACCTCAAATCCATCCATGGAAGGCATCATAATATCCAACAGAATAAGATCTAATTTCTGATGCTTAATCACAGAAAGGGCCTGTTTGCCGGATTGAGCATATGCAATTTGAAAGTTCTGTGTAGAAAGAATGTTTCCTAATATTTGAATATTTGCGGGAATATCATCTACAATTAATATTTTACGATTAGTGTTTTTCATGGTATTATCATATTTTGTTTGGTTTATTGAATTCTAAAAACATTTTAAATATTTATTTTGTTACTGGCGAAAATATTTTCTGATTTTTCTAAGCATTTTTTCAATTATCTCAATGTCATATTTATTAGTTGCATCCAGTAACTCTGTACATTCCTGTTGGAGTAATTTGTTTTGCTTTTCTTTACCAAATTTTAACAGGGTTTCTCCGAAATCCATGATTTCTACAATGGATTTATTATTAATGATTTTATGATAGGTTTTCCCGAATAATTTATTAATCTCCTCACTAATTTGCAGCGATGAACTGGCCTCGTCAAATGATTCGTTATTATTACTTTTAAGAGTTGTTTGTTCATCCTCCTCATAGAAATTCATCGGCTCACCTTTTTGGTATGCTTTTTTAATAGCTTTTAAATGAATAGTAAAGGTCGTTCCTTTTCCAATTTCACTTTTAAGCTCTATATTTCCGCCCATCATTTCGATCAGCCTTTGACTGATACTCAAACCAAGGCCGGTACCTGGTGTCTGTTCAGGGTTGTTGCCTTTGATTTGTTTAAATGCATCGAATATTATAGATCGTTCTTCTTCTGGTATTCCAGAACCAGTATCTTTTACTTTAAAGATAAGATTATAATTTTCATTATTTCCATTTTCCGAAGCTGCATCGGCAGTTATTTCGACAGAACCTTCATCGGTAAATTTGATAGCATTTCCCACAATGTTGAACAGGACTTGGCGAAGTCTGGTGGCATCTACTACATAAAAACCTTCGATAAGCGGATTTAGTTTGACGCTAAATTTCAGATTCTTAGCTTCGATCTGTGGGTAAAAGATCTGTTTGATTTCATTGATGATTTTGGGGATGTAAGCAGGTTCATAGTTTAATTCCAGTCTTCCTGCTTGTATTTTTGAAAGGTCCAGTATATCATTGATCAGTGCGAGAAGACTGTTGCTGCTAACCAGTATTGAGTCCACAAAGGTTTTATCTTCCCCTGATTTTGCAATAGGCCGCAGAAGATATGCAAAACCAATAATTGAATTTAGAGGAGTTCGTATTTCGTGACTGAAATTTGCCAGAAACATGGTCTTAGCAGTGTTTGCCTCTTCTGCCTCTGTCTTTGCTTTTTGTATGTCTTCATTTCGTTTTATCAGCTCTTCATTCTTTTGTTTGAGCATTTCCTGCGTTTGGTGCACTTTATCTTCTGCGGTTTTTCGCTTGGTTATATCCTCTACAATGCCCTCAAAATAAAGGATATTACCCTTGTAGTCCTTTATAATCCAAGCGCTTTCGTTTACATAAATCTTGTTTCCGTCTTCAGGTTGCCAAACACCTTCTCTCCCAATGATAATTTCCTGTTTCTTTAATAATTCAATAAATTGTTTTCTTTTGGGATCTCTGATTTGTAAAAATACCTGCTTTTGAAGGTCTTGGGTACTATCCAAAGAAATCATCTTTAACAGTGCTTTATTGGCAAACAAAATTTTACCTGAAGGAGAAATCTGGTACATTCCTATGGTGGCATTTTCAACAATGCTCCTATAGCTTTCCCTGCTGGTAAAAAGTTCGTCATTCAGTTTTTCCAACGTCTTTTGTTGTGCTGTAATTTTTTGGTTCTTGGCTAAGATTAATGCATAATTTTTTTTGTTGATTTTATTTTCATATTGAATAAAGAATACTACAATGATTGAAATTACGACAATAAAAATTGTTATTATTATTAGTAAGTTATGAAAATTTCTCTCTTTAGCTAAATTTACCTGTGTTTGAATATCATGCCTTTTTAGTAAATTATATTCTTTGGCTTTTTGGTCAGCTTCATAGTGTACTTCCATATCACTGACCATTTTACGATTTTTTTCAGAAAATATTTCCTGATAGATTTTGTTATACTGAGTCAGATAATTTAACGCCAGTTTGTATAGTCCTTTTTCTTGATTGATCTCTGAAGATAATTCTAAAGTCCTTAATTTCAAATTCTTGGAATTAATTTCATCCGAGATTGACAACGCGGAATCAGCATATAGAGAAGCAAATTTTAAATTGCGGTTCAAGAAATTTATTTGCCCCATATCGAACAGATAGTTACCGATTTCTTTTTTGTTTCCTGTTGGTTTTATAAGTCTGATTGCTTGTCCCTGATAATATCTTGCAGAATCATAATTTTTTAAATAATAATAAGCTTCCCCTATTTTCCTCAGACTTTTTGCATAAATCACTTTGTTAAAAGATAAATGAGAATAGGAGAGAGCATTTTTATAATCTCTTAATGCTTTCGGATAATCTTTCTCAATCAGAAAGAGATTTCCGAGGTTAATTAATAGCTTGCTTTCGTGATAGTTGTCACCATGATAGTGATAGTAGTCGTAGGCATTTTTATAAAAATATCTTGCTCTTTCTAGTTGTCCCCAACTTTGCATAATTTTTCCCATAAGTGATTGCACGCTCGCAAGATTATTTTGGTCGTCAAGTTGATTATAAATATCAGTTGCCCTTTGCAAAATTCCAACGGCCTGGAAATAATCATTATACTGGTTCCAAACTTTTGCTTCTCCTAGTAATGTCTTGGCAATCCCTGGTTTGTCTTCAAGTTGCTCATAATAGTTTCTTGATTTTTGGAAGTTTTTTGCCGCAAGTTTGTATTTGCCCCATAAATAATAGTTTACCCCTAAATCGTAATAATTTTGAGCTAGTTGAGTATAACTGCTGTCATTTAGCTGTTTATGGAGAAAATGGTATAAAATATCCGCATCAGTATAATTGCCAATTTTTTGAAAGTCTTTGGCGGAATTCTGTAGTGCTGAAATAAAAGTCTTTTCTTTTCCAAGCCGGTGTGCCAAAACTACCGTTAAGCTATCGTAAAAGAGTGCTTTGGCCGGGTTTACTGATTCATACAGATTGGAAAGGTTTAAAGTTATGATAAGCTTTTCTGATGATGAAAGAGTGCTGTCTTTCAATAATGTAAGCATAGAAGCAGTGTCATTTTCATGATAACTGACTTGTGCAAGCAGTTGCGGCCAAATGAAAACAACACATAGTAAAATCAAAACTGCTCTGGATACTGAATGAAGTATCTTAGCTAAAAGATTTCGGTCGGTATCCTCTAACAATATCATTTGAAATTGAAACTATTCATGAATGCTTTTTCAAGGATACTCAATTGTTTTTCAATAGCGTTTGTATCAAACTGATTGATACTTTGAATTAGTAAGCCACAAAAAACAGTAAGGTTTGACAAACTGTATTTTTTTCCTGCACTATTTAATTTATCTGCAAGTTGTCTGATTATGTCCAACATATGTGTAGAACCAGCTTCTTTAAACTCATTTATAAAAATATTTTTGAACGTTAGAGTGATTTCATCTTTTTGTAAAATTTCCCGGTCGTTACCAAAAAGAATGTGTGTAAGTATTTCTTCCCGATACGATTTAATAAACTCATGGAGCTTTTCAGATAAAATTCCTTTATTAGATGGAAGACTGAAAATATTATTTTTATTTAGCTCCTCTATAGGTTCTGAATTTTTCAATATTACCAAAAGTTTGTGGTCCTGTTTCAGATTTTCTTTCTCTAAAATAGAAACGGTATTGCTTAGTTCTTCTTTATTCAGGCAACAAAGAATTGTCAAAAGTGAATTTTGGAAATGTTTTCTGGCCTCTGCTAAATTAATCCCTACATCTAACAGCTGAAATCCTGATTCTTCAAACAGTCTTTTTACAACTTTTTTTACATCTTCTTTTTGTCCTAAGAGTAAAAATGGTGGTTTCTGAATGTTTGACAATAACAAATTTATTGGGTCAGAAAATATTGTTTCGTCTGTCGCTTTTATGTTATCAAAAGTCACAATAAACTGACTTCCTTTATTTTCTTTGCTGATCAGACGAATAGTGCCGTTCATCCTTTTTACAAGATTTTCTGTAATGCTTAATCCAAGACCACTTCCTTCATGTTTTGTGTGGCTTTGTATTTGATAAAAAGGTTCAAAAATTCTATCCTGCTCTTCAGGAGGAATACCTATTCCAGTGTCATTTACTTCTAATTCTAACTGAATAGAATTCATTTCAGTCCCTTCTTTGCTCGATACTATTACCTCAACTGAACCGGCATTGGTAAATTTAATGGCATTTCCAACCAAATTCAGAAGTATTTGTTGCAATAGCATTTTGCTGAAATTAATTGTTTTCGGAAGACTTTGCCCGTAAATTGTTTTAAGGCTTATGTTTTTCTCTTCTGCCTTGAGCATGAAGATGTTAATTACTTCCTGAACAGACTCCCTCAAATCGAAGCCAGACAATTCCAGAGGTTGATCTTCATTACCTTGTTTACTTGAGTCTAAAATCTCATTGATTAAATTCAGCAACCCTCTTCCACTAGCAGCTATTGCCTCTAAATATTTTTTTTGTTGTGAATCTGTAGCTGTTTTATATAGAAGTTCAGAAAATCCAATAACAGAATTTAATGGTGTTCTGATTTCATGACTGATATCGGCCATGATCTGGCCCTTGGCTAAAGCATTTTTTTCAGCTTCTTCTTTTGCTTTAATTAGCTCTTTTTCATTCCTTTCAAGTGACCTTTTAGCTTCGCTTATTTCTATGTTTTTCAAGGTCAGAAGTCTATTGTTTTCCCTACGCCTTCTTAATGTCATAGTGGCAAATGACAGAATGATTAGCATTAATAGAAAAGCACTTAAAAGAAAGAAAATCAGATAACGTTGTTTATTAACTGATACTTCAGCTAGCCTGGCTTTCTGGTTTAACAGAACAATTTGATTTTCTTTTTGTTCTGACTTAAACTGTATTTGAAGTCGGGCAATATTATTTTGAACAGCAAGGTTAACTAATGAATCGTGATAATTCTGCGCTAATTGCAGATAGAGCATCGCTTTTTTATAGTCTTTTTCTTTATAGTATATTTTATAAAGCGTATTGTAAGATTGCTCTAAAAATGCTTTTCCTCCTAAGGGCAACATCAGGTCAATACCCTTGTTTAAATTTTGGATGGCTTTGTAATTTTGATCTTCACGGGAATAAATTTCTCCTAGATTAAGATATGCATTAGCTTCTTCTGTCTTAAAATCAATTTCTTTTGAGATGGCGATAGCATTTTCAGAATATTCCTTAGACTTTTCATATTCGACAAGGTCCTGATATATTTCAGAAAGGTCGTTGTAACAAATGGCAATTCCTCTTTTAGAATTAATACTTTGGTTAATTTGTAGTGAAAGTTTATAATAACTTATGGCTTGTTCATATTTTTTTTGAAGATGGAAAACATTACCGATGTTATTCAAGTTGATAGCAAGACCTATCTTGTTTTTTCTGTTTTGCTCAAGTTTGAGGCTTTCTTTAAAAGATTTCATTGCTTCCTGGTATTCTCCAAGCTGAAGTTGGGAGTTGCCCAAACTGTTTAGTGAGATGGCCATTCCTAACGAATCTTTAATTAAAGTATTAAGACTTAAAGCCTTAATAGTATAATTCATGGCATTTTGGTAATCATCAATTTTACGATATGTGACCCCTATGTTATTATAGAGATGAGTCATCAGATTAGTGTCCTTGAGCTGTTCGGCAATTATCAGGCTCCTGCTGTAAAGAGATAAAGCCATGGGATAATGGCCGGTTATTCGTTCCCTGTTTCCGGCATAATTGAGTTGAGTGGAAAGAAACCCAAGATTATTGGTGTTTTTCGCTAATGAATAAGCCTTGTCAATATTGTCTTCTTCCTGAATATTTACTAAACTGTCTTGTGATAAAACCGCAAGTTGAACCAGATTAATTATTTTTTTAGTGTTCTCAAGATTTTTCTTCTGTCGATTTTGCTGTAAAATGGGTGAAGAGTCCGCCATTACTGTTTCACAAACTCCATTGTTTATTCCTGTTATCAAAAAAAGAGATATCAGGAAGTAATAAAACATTTCGTTTGGGAATTTTATGAATGACATAAATTTCAGCATACTTGCTTTTTATAGCGTAAAAATGGCCGCTTCATTTGTCCAGAGAATTATTTTGAAATTCTATTCCTTAGAGGGAATTTATAGAAGCCAAAATTCAACAAAAAAAAATTAATCTACAAATCTGATTTTAAAATATTAAGCTTTTGGAGATAATTTGGAAAATCACTTGCAAAATATGGCTGGTTTAAAAGGTATTTCTGAAATTTTATGAATTCTGGTTTTTGTCATCTTGCTTTTAGTAGTATTTTTGAATTTCAAAATAGAGATTCATGTTTAAAAGACTTTATCTAACTACATTTTTAATTGTAATTGGGTTTGCTGCCCTGGCGCAAACTTATCATATTAAAGGAACCATACCCGGCTTAGCAAATTCTGAAGTTTATTTGGTAAGGGCTTTTGCTGCTTCCAATCAAATTGTAGATACCGCCAAAACTGATACAGCAGGCACCTTTGTAATGCCGCTAAAAGACAATTGGCCGGTTGGGATGTATCGAATTATCACTTTAACAGGGCAAGAGTTTGATTTGATATGTAATCACGAGAATATTGCTTTTGCCACATCTGGGGTAGGAATGAATGCTTCCTTTCATATTTTAAGTTCGGTTGAGAACCTGATGTATTATCATTATCTGGGAGTTAAGCTTGACAATCAGAAAAAGATTAATCTGTTACGGCCTGTGCTGAATTCTTATCCGCATAATGATCCTTTTTATGAGGTACTATTGACACAAGCAGAGAAACTCCAGAATCAGATACACTCTGTGGCAACACAGCTCATAAAAGATAATCCTGGTACTTTGGCTGCAAGCTTTATTAAGCTGGATATGCCTCAGATGATAAATTTTACCTTGCCAACATATTTACAGAATGAAGCAATGAAAGCCAATTATTTCAATGGAATTGATTTTAATGATACATTATTGCTGAGAGCTGATTTGTTCACTGGGAAAATTGTGGGATATCTTGCTTTATTTCAATCAAAGGGAATGACCAAACCTGAGGTCGAAGATGCTTTTACCCCGGCAGTCGATACCTTGATGAAGAAGACAGTCGTCAACGAAAAGCTTTATGAATTTACATTGAATTATTTATTAAATGGTTTCGAAGAATTTGGATTCCACAAACTATTGCTACACATGGCTGATAATAGCCAAATGTCGAAGTTTAATGATAAATCACCGGAAGCAAAAGAGCTGGAAAGTAAGTTATATGCCATCAGAACTTTAGCGCCGGGCCATGAAGCTCCAAATTTCTCTGCCCGTTTACTGAGCGGAAAGAGAATAGAATTGAAAGATGTCAAGGCTGATACTACGTTACTTGTTTTCTGGGCTAGCTGGTGTCCTCATTGCAAAGAAGCACTTCCCAAACTTAAGAAATACTATAATCCGGCAAATACTTCTCATTTTCAGATTATTGGTATTTCTGTGGATACTGATAAAAAATCAGTCGAACGGGCTATTAAAGAAGAAGGTTATTTGTGGCCGAATATTGCTAAACTGAAAGGCTGGGATGGACCAATTGCTAAATTGTACGGAGTAAATGCTACGCCTACTTTTGTACTTCTCGACAAAAATAAAAGAGTAATTGCAACTCCCGTTACAGTGGAAGATTTGGAAAAATATTTGAAGTAATAACACTTAAAATTTCTCGTCTTTTAATTTTAAGTGAAGTATGGCCTAAAATCATTAATTAACCCGACCGTACAGCGAATGAAAAACCTTAATAATGAGTTGGTAAAAGGCACTGCTGCCATTGGCTTGTCTGCGATCTTGTGGGGCTTTGACGGAGTAGTGCTTACGCCTCGATTACATGGTTTGGACGTAGGTTATGTAGTTCTTATGCTGCATTTGATTCCCTTTGCTTTGATGAGCATATTTATGTTTAAGGAATACAAGCAACTTAAGAATTTCATGCGCCAGGATTATATCACTTTTACTTTGATTGCTGTTTTTGGTGGAGCTTTGGGTACCATGGCAATTGTTAAAGCCTTATTTTTGGTTAATTTCCAAAATTTATCAGTGGTAGTGCTATTGCAAAAGCTTCAGCCCATTTTTGCGATCAGCCTTGCTGCTATTTTATTGAAGGAAAAAATGAAGAGGGATTTTGCAATCTGGGCTTCATTGGCTATTATTGCCAGCTATTTTTTGACTTTTGGATTCCATCTTCCTAAAGTAGGTGCAGATAAAAATACAATTTATGCAGCATTATTAGCAATTCTTGCTGCATTTTCGTTTGGAAGTTCCACTGTGTTTTCCAAAAAAGTTTTAATGAACTTTAATTTTGCCACGGCAACTTTCTACCGCTACGGGTTCACTACGATCATTATGCTGATTTATGTGATTGTTTTTGGTAAATACACGGAGATTGCCCACACCAATAAGATACATTGGATGCTGTTTGTTTTGATCGGCATTACTACCGGTTCAGGCGCTATATTCATTTATTATTATGGCCTTCGCAGAGTTAAAGCAATGATTGCTACTATCAGTGAATTATTGTTTCCTATTTCAGCAATTTTCTTTGATTATGTTGTAAATGGAAGCATTCTTTCTCCTGTTCAGATGATTAGTGCCGTTATAATGGTTTTTGCGATGATAAAGCTGAGTAGCTGATTCCCGTTGAATTTCGAAAGGCTTATTTTCTTAACTTTACTTAAAATTAAACGCTAAAGATATGGCAGAGGATATAAAATTGGTTTACACTGGCTCAACGGTTGAGGCTATGTTTATTGAAGAACTCCTTAAAGAAAATGGAATTGGATGTATCAGACGCGATAATCTTCAGTCAAGCGTAGATGCTGGTTGGGCTAACGGTTGGCCGGAAACATCAGTTCAGATATTTGTAGAAACCGGTCTTTATATAAAAGCAAAAGAATTTCTTGAAGATTATTTCTCTTCCAGAGATAACGAATAATAAAAGGATTAAGTCAAAATTGGCTGTTTGAAAATTTAATATTTTGAATGTAACAACTTTATCAAATGGAAACAGCCCTTCTTAATTATTTTGTGAGAGATGATGCATTACATTCTACCTGCGATTTTACTTTAACATTTTCTGAAAAGGAAATAAGCATTTATGAAGTAGTCCGTGTAGAAAGTGCTGCTCCGCTTTTCTTAGATGCTCATTTGAAAAGGTTCTATGATTCTGCTAGTCTTGAGGGAAAAGAAATTGATTTACATCCTGAGTTGATAAAGCAAAGTCTTAAAGTTCTTATTGAGCAAAACATGCTTATTTTCGGAAATATCAAGTTTCTTTATAGATGGGGGGAATCTGGTGATTATGAGTTTTTTGCATGGATTATGCCATTTTTTTATCCGGATCCTAAACAATACAAGGAGGGGGTTTGTGCGGAGATAATGTTTGCGGAACGACCAAATCCAAATTCGAAGAAGGTCATGTCAGGACTTATAAAAAGAGCTGAAGCCCAGATATCCCAATATAAATGTTTTGAAGTTGTATATGTAAACACTAAGGGAGAAATCACAGAAGGAAGCCGTTCCAATATATTTTTCGTTAAGGATAAACAACTCGTAACTCCTGAAATGCCAAGCGTTTTGCCTGGTGTTACAAGAGCTGCAATTATTGAACTAGCACATCAAAACGGAATTACAGTTACAGAGAAAAAGATACCGCTTGAAAACCTGAATGAATATTCAGCGTGCTTTTTATCAGGAACATCTCCTAAAATACTACCTGTCTCTCGTTTTCATGATCGTAATTTTGATGTGAATAATACTTTAATGCAGTATTTCATGGGGGAGTATGACAAGTTGTGTAAAAAGGAAAAGAATGACTTTCGTTGGTAGTACAATCTTGATCTTAAGAATTGAATGTTAATCTTATTTACCTTTCATTTTCCTTTTTATCCTGTTGGCGAATTAACCTTATTTTGCATTTGGGTTTAATTTCATTTGAAAAGGAATTTGTACTTTTAGCATCAAATTGAGGCTATGGTCAATATGCGAAGCATTTTTCCGGGACAGAAATATTTATTCTTTGTACTAATATTCTTTTTCTCACTAAAGCTTTTTGGACAGCATAGAATTCCTTCCGGATTTTGTATGAATCAGGATGAAAAGGAACTCGCTGAGGCTATTAATAAAATAAGAGTAAAACACGGAAAAAGTCCGATTAAACTTTCCCTGGCTTTGACCTATGTTGCAGAAACGCATGTGAACGATCTGGAAGTTAACCATCCTGATACAAGTGTTTGCAACCTGTCAAGTTGGTCAAATAAAGGAAAATGGACCCCTGTTTGTTTCAATCCTTATGTTGTAGATAGAAAAGCTATGTGGGATAAGCCCCGTGAGCTAACACCTTATCCATACAATGGCTATGAATTGGCAGGTTATATGGAGGGCGGAATCATTGTGGATAGCTTAGCCGAACTGTGGGATACATTGGGTGAGTCTCTGGATATGATAACTACAGAAGGTAGGTGGAATAATAAAAAGTGGGAAGCAATGGGAGTGGGTATTTCCGGAAACTATGCTTCAGTTTGGTTTGGGCAAAGAGAAGACAATGAAGGCACACCGCAATTATGTTCTTCAAAAAAAGAAGCAGCCAAAGAAAAAGTTATTGATAAAGAAAGGCATCAAAAAGAATATTATTATTTGATATCAGGAAGTTTTCCAAATATGGACGATGCCGGTGAAGCAGTTAGAAGACTAAAAGAGAACGGATTCAAACATGCGGGAATTTTAGCCAGTCCAAATAGAATCAGGATTTATCTCAATAGATTTGAAAATATCAAAGATGCCCTAGAAGCAAAAAAGAAACTTCCTTATTCCTATCGTGATGCCTGGATTCTGAAAGAATAGAGGTATTTAGCCAAAAAATTGAATTTTTCAATTTCACTGATTATATTTGTTTTTTTATTAACCGATAAAACAATAATTTTTTTGTTGAAAGTCTTTTCCCAAAAAGGTGATAGAAATAATAATTTGTTTAATATTGCCAACGAACAGATATAGTTAAACGAAGCAAAATAATATTTGTAAATAAAGAAAAATTAACGGAATGAATGCGAATAAACCACGTATTGTCAAGGACTTTGATAAACTCGATGTTGAAATTCAGGAACAAGTAAAACTGGCTTATCCGGATGGTTTTTTTCAGCATCTCGTATCATATATGGATAGAGATGGAAACAAGGTGAGTGCACTACCGTTTGAGACTACTGATAAATATTATTTAACTAGAATGTCGAAGCAAACTGCTATTGAGCTCATTGAAGAAGATGATGATTACGATTCTGACGGTTCCCTGAAAGAAGATATCCGGCTTGACTACGAAGACAAGTATGGTGGAGAACCCGATTTTATAGACGAGATCAAAGATGAACTGAATACTGATTCAGACGATGATGGTGATGATGATTCAGATCTTTAGTGAATAAAAAGCAACGGCTTTTCTCTGTTTATCCAACCCAACCCCAAAAGTTAAACTTAAATTACTCCCTTTATTTCGGGAGATGATTGGCTAACATTTGTATACTTTTCAGTAATCTTGAATGGATATTTGGGATATTGAAAGACTGGTGACCATTCTTCTGTCTCATTCAGAGAATATCCCCAGATGCTTTGATATTCATTGATATTTTGACCCATTTTCTCAAGCTGCCGCAAATATTTTGAGATGGGTTTAGATTCTACAATGACTACATCTGTTTTCTCAATTGCAGGACTGTGGTTTCTTTTGGTGTCATATTTGAAACGGAGAATCCTTCTGCCATCATTGGTAATTCCAATGACACGAAAAGTATGGCTTTTCCCGACGCCTGGTAGGTTCATAATATTTCTATCTGTTGCAATAAAGGGAATTTCTTCTGTGTCTCTGATACGATTCAGCCAGTCCTTTAAAGTTTGAGTTTGTCTGGAGGCTGTTTGAATTAGATGATTGTATTTGTCAGGTAGAACTCCAAAGTACTTTTCTTCTTCTTTTTCCTGAACCAGTCTGGCATTGGTGGCAAAATTGTGGTAATTTTCCATAAAGCCTTTTACTGAGAAAGTGTAATAAGTCATAACACCCAGATCATTTAGTACTTTTCTAAGTTTTGTTGTATGTCCTCTTAATGAGGCCGCTGTAGTAAAAACCTGCTGATTTGTCACCATCCACCCTGCCTGCAGCAATTTATGAATGCCATCTCTAGTTTCAGGGGTAATTTCAGCTGCGGATTCAATGTGGATTTGAATTATAAATTGTTCAATTCCAATTTTTTTCGCTTTTTCTTTAAAGCTATGAAGGATTTTTATAAAATTATCTGTAATACGTTGAGGAATATAGACCGGCAAACGAGTTCCTAATCTTACTCTCATAATTTCAGCATATTTTTCTCCTTCTTTTCTGCTATGATTAGCCTTTTTCTTACGAACAGCCATATTGTAAACAGCATCAAGAATATGAGCCATAGCATTGTCATTGTTCATGAAAGCGTCACCTCCGGTTATCAGAATGTCTCTCAGGTGAGAGTCGTTTTCAAAATATCCCATCAACAGCTCCAGCTTATCCGGCCAGGTTGTTTTCTGTTTTAACCGACTTAGATCGAATGTAAAATGTCCTGATTGAAAATCATACATTCTTTGACAGGAAACGCATAGTCCGCCACAGGCTCTTCCTGTGGTATCAGGAATTAGAATGGCAACTTCAGGATATCTTCTGTGAATATTATGAAAACCAGGTAAAAGCCAACCTGCGGCATTGGGTTCGCCTTCGTGGACAATATCTTCTTTTTCCCATGCAACTATATTTCCGAATGTACTAATCAGCTTCTGGCTTGGAAAGATGTAATTCCTTAATGCTTCCTCAGCAGCCGGAAATAGTGGGTTGCTCTGAACGCTTAACAGTGAAAGATAATGCGGGGTTACGAAAAGTGGAATGCCTTTTTCTAGTGCAGCATATAGTCTTTTCATAATGCTTTCTGGAAGCGACTGGTCCAAAAGGTCATTTAGAATATCGGGTTTTCTGATCGCAAATGAAAGGTGAAAATGATAGTCTTTCCACCACTCTGATACCTGTTGATATTTGCTTTCCTGACTGCTTCCCGGTAGGAATTGGAATCGGTTGCTTTTTTGGATGCCGGTATCAATATTTTCGACAATTTTTCGAATTATACGATCTTTCGATTCTTTTCTCCTTTTTATTAAACGATGGTCAAGTCCTGAGGGGTGTCGGGTCATCCACTTTGTGATTTTTTTACGATCTGGAATGTTTCGCTCCAACTTCCCATTCATTTGCCGGAAGAGGAAAAGCAAATCCCAAAAAAGATCCTCCTTTCCATTTCCTTTTCCATTGTGGGCCGCAAACCACAACTGTTTTATTGGAGCGCTTATGGTTAATTCGTTTGAGTAATTTGGGTCTTTGATAGTCATGCTGTCATGATCAAGGTAGTCCATCAGCCTGATAGCAGCGTAATCCTCCCAGCTTAATTTTGTATATTTATCAAAATCAGAATGTTTATAATAATCGTATGCTACCAGGTGCTTTTCGAAATAGTTCAGTAACCATTGTCTTAGATGTGCTTTTGCTTCACCATAAGTTTCTGAAGTCTTAAATATGGTTTTTAGAAACGGATTTTCTTTTAAAATGAGTCGTACAATTTTTAATGAACCAAGATTAAGTCTGATCTGTTCTTGAAATGTCTGCATCCTATTTCCCCTTTGCTGTATGCAAGTGTTGAATAACACTTTTCGTAAAAGATAGCAAAAATAATTGAAAATGTCAAATTAAATTTGATTTGTATATATCAACTCAGCGTCCATGGCTAAAAATTTAATTTTATTATGTGAAAATTAATATGCTTAATGCTGGAGTTGAGTTAAATGAAACCCTTATTTAAAATGGAAATAGATTTTGAAAAAATGTTCTTCGTATTCAGATAGTGAGTGGTCAAAATGAATGTGAAAAAATAAACATTGATGAAAAAATTTTACCTTTGCTCCATTAAAAAATTATTTGCCAACCTTATAAATTTTGATGGAAATGTACAGTAATTTGGAAAGCGTTCCCAGGGCTTATAACGAACCAGTAATGAGTTATAAACCAGGGTCTCCTGAGCGTGCTGAAATTAAAGCTATGCTCAAAAAAATGAAATCAGAAGTGATTGACATCCCCATGGTGATCGGTGGGAAAGAAGTGACTACAGGTGATAAAGCTGCTATTCATCCTCCTCATGAGTTAAAACACACCTTGGGATATTATCATAAAGGCGGTGCCGAACATGTCCAAATGGCTATTGAAGCTGCTTTAGCAGCTCGTGAGAAATGGGCTTCCATGGCTTGGGAACAGAGAGCCGCTATATTTTTGAGAGTTGCCGATTTGATTAGTGGTCCTTATAGGGCAAAGATTAATGCTGCAACCATGCTGGGGCAATCAAAAAATATTTTCCAGGCTGAAATTGATTCTGCATGCGAGCTTGCAGATTTCTTCCGCTTTAACGTTCAGTACATGACTGAAATCTATAGTCAGCAACCAGGTTCTGCAAAAGGTATCTGGGATCGTTTGGAATATCGTCCTTTAGAAGGTTTTGTTTATGCATTGACTCCATTTAACTTTACTTCCATCGCTGGTAACCTTCCTAGTGCACCAGCATTGATGGGTAACGTTGTTGTTTGGAAATGTTCCAATACACAGGTTTATTCAGCAAAAGTTATCATGGATATTTTCCGTGAAGCAGGTGTTCCTGATGGCGTTATTAACTTGGTATTTGTTTCCGGACCTGTTGCAGGAAAAGCTGTGATGGAACATCCTGATTTTGCTGGCTTCCATTTTACCGGTTCAACCGGAGTTTTTCAGCATATATGGAAAACTATAGGTTCCAATATCGCAAAATACAAAACCTATCCTCGTATCGTTGGTGAAACAGGTGGTAAGGACTTTGTTATGGTTCATAAATCTGCTAATGTTGATGCAGTTGTCACCGCGTTGGTTAGAGGTGCCTTTGAATTTCAGGGACAAAAATGTTCAGCAGCTTCCCGTGCCTACATTCCCACCAGCCTATGGCCAGAAATTAAAACCAAACTGGTAAATGAAATCAATACTATTAAAATGGGAAACCCGGAAGACTTCACAAACTTCATGAATGCTGTTATTGATGAGGCTTCTTTTGATAAACTTGCCATGTTTATTGATCAGGCTAAGAAAGATGCTGATGCTGAAATCCTTGTTGGGGGCGGTTATGACAAATCAGAAGGGTATTTTATCCAACCCACTGTTATCCTTACAACAAATCCTCATTACATAACTATGGAAGAAGAACTTTTTGGGCCCGTTCTGACTTTGTATGTTTACGAAGATGATGAGTTTGAGGAAACATTGGATATTTTGGATAATACTTCACCTTATGCCCTTACAGGTGCTATTTTTGCACAAAGTCGTTGCGCTGTGGAGTTGGCGACTAAGAAACTTGTAAATGCGGCTGGAAACTTCTATGTAAATGATAAGCCGACTGGGGCAGTGGTTGGTCAGCAGCCGTTTGGCGGAGCAAGAGCTTCCGGTACAAATGACAAAGCTGGTTCAAGTTTGAACCTGATCCGCTGGGTTAGCCCAAGGACAATTAAGGAAACTTTTGTTCCTCCTGTGGATTATCGCTATCCTTTCATGGAAGAGGCATAGAAATATCTTACAAAATCAAAAAAGCCACTTTTCGGAAGGAAGGTGGCTTTTTGTTTTTGACTATCTTTGATGACCAATTAATTAAAACGAAAAGGATATGTCAACAAAAGTAAATGTAACCTGGAAGGATCAGATGGCATTTGAAGCAAAAGTGGATGGATTTACTATAGCTTTGGATGCGGACGAAAAGGTGGGAGGAAGAAATCTCGGCCCAAGACCAAAACCATTAACCCTAGTGTCTCTCGGAGGATGTACTGGAATGGACGTTATTTCTATTCTGGGAAAGATGCGTGTCGAACTGGATTTTTTTGATGTTGAAGTTGAAGGAGAGCTGTCAGACGAACATCCGAAATATTTCCATTCAATTCACATTAAATACATTTTTAAGGGAAAAGATCTTCCCATGGACAAATTAGAAAAAGCAGTGACTCTTTCTCAGGAAAGATATTGTGGCGTTAGTGAAATGTTGAGAAAAGCTGCTAAACTGAGTCATGAGATTGTAATTCTAGACTAAACTGAGTTTAAAATAGAAAAGATGTTGAAGCACTCGTTTTATCGAGTGCTTTTGTATTTTATTTAATAGAGTACTCGTTTTATAAGCCTGAGTTTATGCGTGTACTTTTCTTTATGGTTGTTGAAAATTCCCTGATGGTCGATTGAGTCAATACGAACGGAACCAGACGCATGTATGATTTGAGTGTTGTTCAAAAGAATGCCTACATGGACTATTCTTCCTTCCTCATTATCAAAAAAGGCTAAATCGCCTGGTTGTGCTTCGTTAATAAAACCAATAACTTTTCCTACTTGAGCTTGATCCGAACTATCCCTTGGCAACTGATAGCCGCTGGCGCGAAATACAATTTCGCTGAACCCTGAACAGTCTAGCCCAAAGTAAGAACGGCCTCCCCATAAATAAGGAACCCCAATATAACTTTTTGCAACTTTAATCATTTCTTCCACTGATTTTTTTCCTTGGTAGATTTCGGGCGCTGTTTCAAAGTGATAATGGTCATTCTCAATGTTAAATCCATTTTTGTTATAAAAGGGCAACCGACTCCCGAGACTTAACAGGATAGAACCATTTTTATGGATGGCTTTTAAATATTGATTTATAAGAAAAACAGGATTTTCTTTAGCAAGGTTTTTATAAACTCCTTCGTCGATTATCTTGATTTGGTTGGAATCTACCCATCCTTCGTATTGATCGCCATCGCTTTGAATAAAAAACCAGTCTTTTACCTCATCAATAATTTTTACAGTTTCTCCAAAAAGAAGCTGACTAACCATCTGACTCTTATCTGAGGGGTTTTCTCTTACTGGAATGACACTTAGAAAGCTTATTCCTGTTTTCATAATTTTTATTAAGTTTAATTAGCGCAATAAGTTTTATTACTTTTGTGCCGTAAATAAGATTTATGAAATCTTTTTTTTCAAAAATACAACAAAAATCCCACGAGATTGTCCGCATTCTTAGCTTCATAGTCGCTGTGGTGATATTGGTTTTTGTGAGTCCGCACGAATTGATGTTTAAATATGAATTTCGGATCGGAAAGCCATGGAACCACAAAGATTTGTATGCCCCATTTGATTTTTCAATTTATAAGACTCAGGAGGCTCTGGCAAAAGAAAAGTCAGATGCTATCCAAAACGTTAAGCCTTATTTTCAATATGATGCCCAGGCGACAAAAGAGGGGCGGAGTATTTTGATTAATGAGTTTGGTTCAAACTGGTCTGCCATCAACAAGAATAAAGATCATAAAATCAGTGCTCAGGATTCGATCACATATCTTGATGCTATGCTTTCTGTTTACGACCAGGTGGAAAAAGGAGTTGTTCGTTTGAATCCTATCATTGAGGGCAAGGAAGGAAGTTTTCAAATTAACCTTATTAAGGACAATCAGGTGCATTTGGTGAATCTTTCTCAGCTATATACTGTGAAAGAGGCAGATGATTATGCATTAAAGAGCCTTCGTGAGCTAAACAGTCCTGACAGTTCAATGCTTTATACTTTGATTAATAACTCGTTGGTTCAGAATGTAATATTTGATAAAAATAAAACTGATCTGGTTATTAACGAAATGTTGTCCTCGATTTCACCTACTATTGGTTTGGTGCAAAAGGGGGAATTAATTATTTCACAAGGGGAACTGGTCACAGCTCAGAAATATCAAATCCTGATGTCCCTGAAAAAAGAATATGAGCAGGAATTAGGTACAACTGATGCATCGAAATATGTTTTCGGAGGTAGTACTGTGCTGATTTTGCTTTTATTCTTTATCGAATACATGTTTTTGAGGGCGTTTGTTCGCTCTATTTTTGATGAGTTAAGGAATTTGCATTTGTTGTTGGGTACGCAGGTAGCGCTTCTGGTATCTTCATTTCTTATTTTTAGTAATTATCCGACATGGAGCTATCTGATCCCCTATGCGTTGCTTCCTGTTATCGTTGCGACTTTCCTGGAACGGCGAGGTTCGCTTATTGTATATCTGATTACTTTGATGATATTGGGATTTTATGCCCCCAACAGTTTTGAATTCTTCTATACGCAGTTTACAACTGGTTTTGTAGCTGTTTTGTCAGTAGGTCAGCTTTCCAAACGTTGGCATCTCTTAAGGGCTACTCTGTTTGTTTTCCTGACTTACATGATTGTTTATTTCAGTATGCTTTTGGTTCAACAGGGTTCATTTTCAAATATATCCATAAGGTTTATTATGATGCTGGGAGGAAGTTCGTTATTGATTCTTTTGGCATTCCCGATCATTTTCATTTATGAGAAAATGTTTGGAATGATCACACAGTTGACATTACTCGAACTATCTAATACGAACAATCCGTTATTAAGGGAACTTGCAGAGAAGGCTCCGGGTACTTTCCAACACTCCATGCAGGTTGCCAACCTGGCTTCGGAAGTACTTTACGTAATTGGTGGAGATGCTTTGCTTGCAAGAACAGGTTCGTTGTACCACGACATTGGTAAAATGGAACATCCTTTATATTTTGTTGAGAATCAGCCGGCCGGATATAATCCACATGATGATTTAAGTTATGAAGAAAGTGCCAAAATTATTATTGGTCATGTTCTCACAGGAATTGAAATGGCGCGAAAGGCGCATCTTCCGGAGCAGATTCTCGATTTTATAAGAACGCACCATGGAACCCGCCGTGTGGAGTATTTCTACAGATTAGAGCGTAAGCAAAATCCTGGTCTGGAAGTCGATGAAACTGAATTCAGATATCATGGGCCGGTACCATTCTCAAGAGAAACTGCCGTGGTAATGATGGCTGACTCGGTTGAGGCAGCTTCAAGGAGTCTGGTTGCTCCTAATGAACAGAAAATTAATGATCTGGTGGAATTAATCATTGGTTCAATGATAGAAACGAATCAGTTCAGTAATGCGCCTATCACTTTACGTGAAATTACCATTGCTAAAAAGGTATTGAAACGAAAATTGCTTCATATTCATCATGTAAGGATTGCTTATCCTGATTGATTATTTCCCTGAAGTTTATCAAAAGTAAAATTTTCGAGGTAGGCTTTGCTTTCACTTCCCAAATTGAAGAGTAGATCCAATATACTTAGGTTTGGAATGAATCCTTTTCTGTCAGAAAAAACCTGAATATAAGATGGAAAATCAGCAATAAAATTTTCTCTTTTAGGACTGATTTCGTTTCGTAAATCAATGATATTATCCGTTTCCCATTCGAATTGTTCTGTAAAGGAAATTAGAGGTCTAATGCCTATTAAATCAGAAACTTTCAAAATGATTTTAAGATTTAGATCGAAGAGATTATCATACTTTCCTGAAAGAAATTCTCTTAAATCATCTTTATAATATAAATAAAATGGAGAGGATTCGTAAGCAGACTGAATAGCCCGCCAGTGCTTAATATACCATTTATCTTCGTTTCGCAACAGAACTTGTTTGGTTGATGTGTGGTTTCCCTGTGGTTTTGTCACAGGAATTGATAGTGGCATTGTTCCCTTTTCCGAAAATATCTCACATCGGTTTCTGTAAGATTGTTTTTTGTATGTCTCATGCTGTTCGATAATGACGCGAAAACTTGATAGCAGCGCAAAGTATTCAACAGGAGGAAAATAGGCGGTAGAAAGAAGTATAGGGTTATTATCTTTTAGCATGATGCAAAGTAAATGGAAGTATTATTGTTTTCCAAACGATTGTTTTAAACTTTGATGAAATCACAAAAAAAGGCTGCAAACATTGTTTGCAGCCTTTTAAAATTAATTTCTAAAATTATTTTGCATCCTGATTTTTCAGGTTCAACAATACATCGTCGATAGCTTGAATTAAAGTTTCTTTTGGTAAAGCTCCAACTGCCATCTGAGGTTGACCTTCTGAAGGGCAGAACAGCATGGAAGGTATACTTCTGATACCAAAAGCTGAAGCCAGTTCCACTTCCTGTTCTGTATTTACTTTGTAAATATTGATTTTTCCTTCATAAACCTTTGAAAGTTCTTCGAGAATAGGAGCTACCATTTTACAAGGCTGACACCAGTCTGCATAAAAGTCGATGATGCAGGGCAGTTTACCTTCAAATTTCCAGTCCTTGTTTTGTTCGTAGTTAAATACTTTTTCGAAAAAAGTTTCTTTTGTTAAATGTTCCATTTTGATGTTGATGCTATATGTTTTAAAATTATTTAGTTGCTTGTTGTTTAATCAAATGCTCATTAATGATATTGATGTAAGTGTCGTGTGGTAAAAGTCCGACCTGCATCATAGGTTTCCCTTTTTCTGGAATGAATAAAACGGCAGGAATACTTTGAATTCTGAACACGGCAGCAAGTTTTTGTTGTTGATCTACATTCACTTTATAGAATCTTACTTTACCATTGTATGTCTTGGCCATTTCGTCCATGATAGGAGCAACTCTTTTGCAAGGACCACACCAGTCTGCGTAAAAGTCAATAACACAAGGTTCATCTCCTTCATAAACCCACTCTCTGGGGTTCTTTTCAAAATTCCAGACTTTAGTCAAAAAGTCATTGTAAGTGAGTTGTTCTGGTTTAATGTCAGTAGTAGCTGTTTCTGTTTTATTAGCTTCTGACTGCCCCTGTTTCTGATTCCCTTTCATATTGGTGCAACCCAAAAATAAGAAGGCAGCAGACAAGGCTATGATGAAACTGATCTTTTTCATGAGGTGATAGTTTAGTTATTCATTTTTTAGGCGGCAAAGATAAAAATTATTTTACCATAGCGCTTAAATATCACTAAAATTTTATTTTTGCACTCTTAAAACTTACAAACTTAACAACTGTTGTAAGATACAATTAAATGGAACAAGAATTAAAGATTGAAATAGAGCGGTTTTCTAAACGTTTTGCAAACGATGAAAGCTGTCTGAAATTTCTCGAACAGATAAAATGGGAGGAGGGATTTGTTTGTCCGAATTGTGGACATACGAATTATTGTAAGGGGGCTACGTCTCATTCAAGGCGATGCACACGGTGTAAGAAGGATATTTCTCCAATGGCGAATACTTTGTTTCATCGATGCCGAATTCCTCTTACGGTTGCATTTAAAATGGCTTATCTTACCTGTAAATTTCCGGATATTTCATCTTATGCATTAAACAAAGAATTTAATGTCCGCAGAATGACTTGCTATAATTTTCAGCGAAAAGTACGTTCATGTCTTGATGAAGGTAAACACGATATTTTTGTAAAAGCTTTGGTAAGTACTTTATCTTCCGGAACGGATCGCCTTCAGAGCGATGCGGTCGACAAGGCCGGGAACGATAAGCTTTAGCCACATCCCCAATTTTCCGCGAAGAGTCATTACAACTTCCCGTTTTCTGGAAACAATAGCTGGTATCATCAGATCAACACATTTTTCCACGGACATCACTTCATTTTCTTTTACCGGACTTTTGCCAATGGGTTTCCCATCGCCACCCATCGCTCTTTGTCTGACCTCTGAGGAAACAAAGCCCGGGTAAATCATTGTAACACTTACACCAGATTCTTTTAATTCCACACGAAGTGTATCGAAAAATCCTGCCATGGCGTGTTTACTAGCACCATATCCACTACGGGTAGGAATACCGGCTTTTCCGGTCAGGCTAGAAACGCCAACGAGGCGTCCTTTGCTTTTTTTGATGTAAGGCAGGGAATAATGCGTGCAGTAAACACTACCGAAATAATTTACCTGCATGATCTTTTCCATAATTTTTAAATCTGTAACCTCTTCGAAATATGCCCACATGGTAATACCGGCATTGTTCACCAGAACATCGATTTTTCCATAGGTTTCTACACATTTATCGACAAGATTCTTACATTGTTTCTCATCAGCGACGTCTGTGGGAATAGAAATGGCTTTTCCTCCCAGTGAGCGACACTTCTCTGCAACGACTTCCAACCTTGTTTTGTCTCTGGCTGCCAATGCAAGCCATGCACCTTCTTTTGCATAACGAAATGCAAGCTCTTTGCCGATACCGGAAGATGCGCCTGTAATGATTACAGCATGATCTTTCATCGAAAACCTGGTCATGAGATAATTTTTATTGCTAATTTAATCTTTTTGGAATAAGTTAACATTTGATTTATCATCTCATGTTCTTTCTCAAATTATCTTTCGGAGTAATTTTTTTGGTGATGAGAGCCAAAATAAAGAAAGCAAAATTCCCTATTTTTGAAGAAAAAAGATATGGCCAGAATTTTGGTAGTCGATGATGAAAGCAGCATCCGCAGGACTTTAAAAGAAATTCTAGAGTTTGAAAAATATGAAGTAGAATTGGCTCCTGATGGCATGAATGCCCTTGAGATGGTGAATGCCAACGGGTATGATGTCATCCTCCTTGATATTAAAATGCCTGAAATGGATGGGATAGAAGTACTTGAAAAGCTTCAAATGACAACCGATTGTCCTGTGGTGATGATCTCGGGGCACGGAACTATCGAGACTGCTGTCGAAGCTATCAAAAAAGGAGCTTATGATTTTGTGGTTAAACCACCTGATTTAAATCGACTTTTAATAACCATCCGGAATGCTATAGATAAAAAGGATTTGGTGACCCAAACCAAAAAATTGAAAAGGGAAGTAGAAAGGAAGTACCTCATTGTGGGTGACTCTTCAAAGATGATTCATTTGAAGGAAATGATTGCCCGCGTAGCTCCTACAAGTGCACGGATTCTGATTTCCGGGGAAAACGGAACGGGAAAGGAGTTAGTCGCCAGGCAAATTCATGAACAAAGTCAAAGGTCAAAAATGCCATTTGTTGAAGTAAATTGTGCTGCGATTCCTTCAGAGCTTATAGAAAGTCAGCTTTTTGGACATGAAAAGGGGTCGTTTACTTCTGCTTTTAAGCAACGAAAAGGTGATTTTGAGCTGGCTCACGGTGGTACTTTATTTTTAGATGAAATAGGGGATATGAGCCTTTCTGCACAAGCAAAAGTATTACGGGCATTGCAGGAGAATAAAATTACACGAGTAGGAGGAGAAAAGGAAATCCAGGTGGATGTGCGAGTGGTGGCTGCTTCTAACAAAGATTTGGCGGAAGAGATTAAAAACGGAAATTTTAGGGAGGACCTTTACCACAGGCTTAGTGTAATTGTCATGGAAGTTCCGCCACTAAGAGAAAGGAAAGAAGATATTCCTTTGCTTGTTCAGCATTTTATTGAAGAACTGGTGCATGAACAGGGGCGTTCTTCTCTTGGAATTACTAATGATGCCTTGTTGCGTATGACAGAATATCCCTGGACCGGAAACGTCCGTGAGTTGCACAATGTTGTTGAAAGACTTTTGATTCTTTGTGATCACGAAATCACAGAAAAAGATATTGAGACGTATGTTCATCCTTTAATGCTCAAATAAATAGAATATTCTTTTCCTGATTCTATACTCGGTACAATATTTGATCAAATACTTTGAGGGCTGCAAATAAGCTTTATCTTTGCACCTCTAAGAATAAAGCGTTCTTTGAAGTCAGGGGCTGACTGGTTTTGACAGCATTTGAATGGATATGTAAGCATGCCGGGTAAGGTAACAATTCCCGTAAAACAAGGTTATACCAAATTTTAATTGGCGAAAATCAATTTGCTCTCGCTGCTTAATCGAAGTTTAGTAGATTAGCTTCATCCTTGGTCTAGGTTACCAGGGACGAGACGGTTCGCAGGTGGACAAGTCTGATTCCGGCCTGATATCGAATCGCAAGAAATTTCGGACTGGTTCTGTTTAGCCTGGAGAACAGAACGAGACATTACAGGCTAAGGCAAAATTTTGGGTGTCCGTCCCCGTGTTTTGCCCTACAATCAACGACAGAATAAGCATGTAGAAAGCTTACCTGTTTGGTGTTTGGACGAGGGTTCGACTCCCTCCAGCTCCACTTTGGAATTGATAACTTATTCCAAAACGGTCCCGTAGTTCAACGGATAGAATGTCAGATTCCGGTTCTGATGATATGGGTTCGAATCCCTTCGGGATCACTTTTAAAACCTGATAAACAGAAGAGTTTGTCAGGTTTTTTTATTGCCTTTTCGCGTATTTTTCCTTCATTAATTTATGAGTCTTTTTAGAATTTATGCAATTAATTTTGGCTCTTATTTTTTGATAATGCGTTCATATTAAATTAAATGTTGGATTAAATTTCATAAAACTGGTAAAAATGTGAATATAGAAAAAACTTCATTAAATTTGGCAACGAAACAGGAAGTGTGGAGGGTGTATAGCTAATAAGAAAATTGAAACATGTTGAATTTCTGCTCTCTGATTAAATGCTTTAGTCGAGGAATGGATTTGTTTACGCTGAAAGATTTTCTAATTTTACCACAATATGAGAAGACCTTATTCGAACGATTCGGACAAAATAACTAAAGAAGTATTTAAGTCACCGGCGAGGCTTGTTATTTCTTTAATTCTGGTTATTCTGGTAATTGATATTGGCATCACTTTCCTTCTTAAAGCATTACCGATTTATTATAACAAGCTATCAGGGTTGATCGATGGTTTGGCTTTAATCATACTGATAGGACCAGCACTTTATTTTTTGGTTTTTAGACCGCTGTTGTATTACGTTGTGAAAAGTACCCGTCTTCAGCAGGAAGACCAGGTTTTGTACGAAATTACAGAAGGCGTTACATCTACGTCTAATTTGAACGAATTACTGAAACTAATTCACACCTCTATCAGTAAGGTACTTTATGCTGAGAACTGTTTTTTTGCATTGTATGATCACGAGAAAGGTCGCTTTAGCTTCCCGTATTTTATTGATAAGTACGATGCCCCACCGGAAGAAGATCTTCCTCTTGAGAAAAGTTGTACAGCCTATATTTTCAGATCCGGAAAGTCGGAGTTAATACCGGGTGATGTATTTAAGCAGCTAGCTGAAGAAGGAGAAGTTGAACTGGTAGGATCCTTCTCTCCCTCATGGGTGGGAATTCCACTTAGAACATCGTCTAAAATTATTGGTGTTTTAGTGCTTCAGCATTACGAGAAGGAAGACATATATGATGAGGGCCACTTGAGGTTTCTTGATTCCATAGCAAGTCAGGTTGCCAATGTTATAGAAAGAAAACGGGCAGAGGAAGAACTGGAAAAATCATTTTCACTTTTAACGGCTACGCTTGAGGCCACGGCAGACGGACTTGTTGTAGTAGATAAATCAAAAAAGATTACCCATTACAACAGTAAGTTTTTTGAAATGTGGAAAGTGCCATTGGCTATTTTAGATAAAAAAGACGATGCACAACTCAGGGCTTTTTTGTTCAGTCAACTGAAGAATTCAGATAAGTTTTTAAAAATTACCGATGATATTTACAATGACGAGGAACGGACTTCTTTAGACTTCCTGGAATGTATTGATGGACGTGTATTTGAAAGATATTCTCAGCCACAACGCTTAGAAGGAAAAGCCATAGGAAGGGTTTGGAGTTTCAGGGATATCACCGAGAGACGAAAGGCAGAGCGTGAATTGCAGGGAAGCGAAGAGAAATTTAGGACATTTTTCGAAAAATCGCCTATTGGGATTGAGATATATGATGCAAAGGGGATTCAGATTGATATCAATAACACCGCTTTGGAAATTTTCGGAATCGCTGAAAAAAAAGATAGTCTGGGGTTTGACCTATTTTCCGGAACCAGTCTAAATGATGAATTAAAAGATAAGTTGCTTCGGGGAGAGCAGATTGATTATACCGTTTCATTCGATTTTGAAAAAGTTAAAAAGCTTAATCAATACGGCACTAGTAAGCAAGGTGAAGTTGAAGTACACTATTCTATAACTCCATTAAAATCAAATGACAAGGTTGTTTTAGGATATCTGATGTTAATTCAGGATATAACGGAAAGATTAAAAACGGAAAAGGACTTAAGGGAAAAAGAAAATAGATACAGAACCCTCTTTGAAAGCGCTAATGATGCAATTTTTATAATGGGACATGAGCATTTTGTCAATTGTAATCAGATGACGCTTAAGATTTTTGAATGTAGTAGCAAAGATGATTTTATTGGACATACTCCCTGGGAATTCAGCCCGCAATATCAGCCTGACGGAAAAAGTTCGGAATTGTCCGCTAAAGCCAGAATTGAGGATGCTTTAGATGGAATTCCACAGCACTTTTATTGGAGGCATATTACAAAGAACGGGCGAATGTTTGATGCTGAGGTAACATTACACCGTGTTGAAGTTGATGGCGCTTTTTATCTTCAGGCGGTCGTCCGTGATGTTACAGAAAGAAAGAAGGCGCAGGATATGCTTAAAGAAAGTGAGGTCAGGTTGCGGGAACTTAATGCTTCGAAGGACAAATTCTTTTCTATTATTGCTCATGACCTTAAAAACCCGTTCAATGCTATCATTGGCTTTAGCGACTTGTTGGCTGAAAAGATCAAAGATAAAGATTATGACGGAATTGAAGAATTGACGGATTTAATACAAAAATCTTCTGAACGGACCTTTGCACTATTGATGAACTTGCTTGAGTGGGCCAGAAGCCAGACTGGAAGAGTTAAATTTGAGCCGGAGATGCTAAATGTTAATCATATGATCAAAGAGTCTACTGAGGCATTGCAGGATATAGCAGCACATAAATCTATTGATATCACGGTGAAAACTCATGAAGGGGATACCGTGTTTGCTGACAGAGATATGACGAGCACTATATTAAGAAATCTTGTGTCGAATGCCCTAAAGTTTACAGGAGTAGGGGGTAAGATTGATATTTCTGCTGTACGCGAAAACGGGCATGTTTTAATGAAGGTGAAGGATAACGGTGTCGGTATTGACAAAGAGAATCAGGATAAACTTTTCAGAATTGATGAAAGCTATTCGAATCCCGGTACACTTAATGAAAAAGGTACGGGACTGGGTTTGCTGATTTGTAAAGAGTTTATTGAGAAAAACGGCGGAAGCATCTGGGTGGAAAGTGAACCGGGTAAAGGCAGTACTTTTAACTTTACGCTTCCTTCAAAAGGATAATTAAGAAACAGGGTTTTTGTAAACATTTCTTATAATAGCCCCCTTATTTTATTCATTTTACTCTCCCTGGTGAAGGAATACGTGTGGTCCCTTTCACTGCATAATTCATATAACTGCAATGCCTTCAGAAGGAATTTTTCCTGTTCGTCTTCGGGGTAATGGATTCCCGTCTGATAGAATATCTCTGCCAACAGTTCCATGTTCGCTACGTTAAATCCTTTAAAAGAGACAATGTATTCTTTTAAGGGTTCCTTTTCAAGGGTGAGAACCTTTTTCATGCTGAAATTGATCTGCTGCTCCATCCACTCTGTAGTCTGTTCAAATTCATGCCCTACAGTAATGGCTTCTTCCTGCTCATCACCGGTTATACGCCCCAGGATGGCCCGAACTATGGTGCCAATCTTTTCTATTTCTCTCAGGATGTAATCTTTCTGTTCCATGTTTAATTAAAGGAATGTCGCTATTACAAATTTATTGCAAATCGCGGTTATAAAATAAAAATAGCGGACAAATCTTGCCCGCTTTAATTCTGTGAAATATGGAAAATCAGGATGCATACATTTGTTTCAGAAATGTTTCCAAAGAGGTAGGTTTTCTTTCCAATAGATGCTCTAAATCTTTTTTGTCACTTGTAAACTCGCCCTGCTTTATGGCTTCTGCAAATCCTGATGCCAGTGCAATACCTTCTTCCGGAACACCTGCCTTGCTTAAAGTTTCTTTAAACACTTTCGGGTCAGGATCGGTGTAAGTTATCTTTTTATTGGAAATCTGACTTAATATCTTTGCAATATCATGAAATGTGATGTTTTCGCTATTGCTGATATCGTAATCTTTGTTTTCGTGACCTTTACCTAAAATTACATTTGCTGTCGCCTCGGTCATTTCGTTGCGCAAGGCAAAAGCAAAAGAACCATTTCCGGCTGGAAGAAAAATACCGGTTTCCATTACATTATTTCCAAAAAACATCGGCAGCCCATCCATGTAAAGATTGTTTCTGAAAATGGTGTACTTCGTGCCGCTTGATTTGATGGCCTTCTCGGTGTCTATATGAGTTCGGGCAAGAAGGGCAATAGGTGAAGCTTGCGTTTCATTTTTCCTGACGAAACTGGTGTAATAAATATGTTTGATATGGGATTCTTTTGCAGCTTTTATAACATTTTCGTGCTGTTTACCACGTTTTACAATGTCGCTGCCAGAAACAAACATCAATTCATCTATTCCCTTAAAAGCTTCTTTCAGCGATGAAAAATTATCATAATCGCCAACTTTTAAGGTTATACCTTTTGCTTTTAAATCCTTGGCTTTTTCTTCGCTGCGAACCAGGGCGAAGATATTGCTGGGAGAAGCTCCCTTTTGCAGTAAGTATCCAATAACAGCTTTTCCAAAATGTCCGGTAGCACCGGTTACTAAAATATTTTTGTTCATGGTTTTACTTTTTATGTTTATCCACTAACAAAAGTAGTCATACTTGCAGTAGGATATTCAGTACTATCTGGAAGTATAGCAGTGTAATTGGTTTAAGAGTGGGGAAGCTGGCGGTTGTCTCCGGGAAGAAATACTTATTTTTTTACAATGCTATAACGATATTCGTCGCAGATAACATCGTTTTTGATGATGGCTTTTTCCATAATGCAATCCAGCTTAAAACCAGCTTTCTCAAGTACTTTTTGCGAAGCTTTGTTGTAATCAAACACACCGGCATAAATGCGTAACAGAGGCAACCTTTCAAAAGCATATTCCACAATCATCTTTACTGCGGTTGTAGCAACTCCTTTTCCCCAATAGGGTTCGCCAATCCAGTAACCCATCTCTGCCGATAATCTGTAAACATCTTTTTGCCGGATGAGGCCTATCACACCTGCCAATTCTCCATTATATGTGATGCCAAAAGTGTCTTCTGCATTTTCTGAAAGAGAACGGTAGATAAAGTTTTCAGCATCTTTCTCTGAATAAGGAAAAGGAAAGCTGTCGCGAAGATTATCACTGATTTTTTTGTTGTTGCACAAGCCGGCAATCACTTTTTTGTCGGTGACGGCCAGCCGTCTTAACCTGACTTCATCTTTAATCATATACATAACAGAGTTTTCAATTTGCTTTGATAAAGATAATAAAATCAAGAAATGATTGGTTTAAGTCGGAGACATAGTGATAAAGTGACTGAGATAAAATTCAGGCTTAGCTTTCAATTTCCTTAATCAAATGGAGTACGTTGTCGCGAAGCGGTTTGTATCTGACTCTCCAATATATTATGCCAATTACAAAAGCGAGTGCAAAGACACCCAGAATAAACATCTGTGTTGTCCAAAAGGAGAAATGGAAGTCTACTGTTAAAGTAAATCCTGCATCTATAATCCCAATGACAAGCAGCAACCAGAGAAGCCTCCACTGGAACGGTTTGTACCGGTAGGCGGCTTGTTTCAGCATCTGGATGGTGGGGAGCGAATAATCGACAGATTTGTATTCTTTGTAATACTGCCGGAACAGGATGGCGAAAATAATGAACGAAACCAGATAACAGATCGCTCCGTAAAACTGATTCGAATGTCTTTCGAAAATGAAGAGTAGTAATGTGGCTATGGCGTAAAAGCCGATTAATACCACATAAATGTAAAGCAGACTCTTGCTTAGTTTAGAATACTTAATGTCTTCATCTTTTAACTTGCTTACCAGCTGCTCCAGTGGTAATTTTTCTTCGCTGTTATTGATTGCTTTCATGATTATTTCCTTTGAGTTTGTTTTTAAGATGTGTTTTAACCCGGTGGATTTTAACTTTGACATTGGGTTCGGTAATGCCGATAATGTCTGCAATTTCTTTCATGCTCAGGCCTTCGAGCATGAGCGACATCAGGGCTTTATCGATAACCGAAAGCTGGTTCAACTCGGCTTGCAGGCGGTTCAGATTGTTTTCCTCTTCCAGTTTTATTTCTGTGCCGTTGTCGTCGACAATGGATTTCAGATTGCCGGTGTCGGCATTGACAATCAGTTTCATTTTCCGGAAAGCCTTGCCGGTGAAATTCAACGAAGTGTTCACAGCGATTCGGTACACCCAGGTGCTGACGGCAGAGTCGCCTCTGAAGTTGTCCAGACTGTTCCAGATGTTGATCAGTACATCCTGATAC
>JACZJI010000054.1 GCA_014860665.1 Bacteroidales bacterium
TCCCGATACAGCACGCGAAAAACCAGCCTATGCAAAAGTGGTTGCAATTGGAACAATCGAAAATTCAGGGATTGTTGTAGGGGACACTGTTTTCTACAAAAAGTACTCTGGAACAGAATTTGATTTCGAATCAAAGAAATACCTCATGGTTCCTTACGTTGATCTTCTGGCGAAGATTGTTGAAACGGAAGAAATATAATCGTTTAAGATGAATGCAAGGAAGGCTGTCTCAAAAGAGACAGCCTTTTATTTTTTAAATCTCATATCGTTAATCCCTTGTTCGATATTCATTTGATTTAAGAACAAGGAACACCGGTTGCAGATTCAGGATCTCTCACAACTTTACGGACTTTAGTTCACTTTCTGAACTTTAAACTTCAACCTACTTCCTCATAAAATCTATCCTCTGTATATTCTTGGCTATCTCTATCCGGTTATAAATCGAGTTGATGACGGTATCATACAATGCATCTTTTAGTACATTGTCTTCAATATCTGCGTCAATATTGGGATTATCATTTACTTCCACAACATAAACTTTCCCGTCAATCATTTTCAGGTCCACACCATACAAACCGTCGCCAATTAATGTAGAAGCTTTAAGGGCTGTATCTACTACAATGTCCGGAACCGAATCAATGCTGATGGTTTCAAAATCACCGGGATTATCTTCTTTTTCGCCTTTCCAGTTATAGATTTGCCAGTGACCTTCCGACATGTAATATTTACAGGCAAATATGGGCCTGTTGTCTAAGATCCCGATTCTCCAGTCGAAATCGGAATAAAGAAATTCCTGACAAACAACCATGTCCGATTTTTTAAACAGGTTGTTTAAAGCAATGGCGGCTTCTTCTTTGTTCTCAACTTTGGTGATTCCCAGTGAAAAGGCACTGTCAGGTTGCTTTAAAATCAATGGGAAACGCATCTTATCCAGGTCATTTATATTGAATAAGTTTTTGGTGAAGATGGTGGTTTCCGGCGTTAATATCTTATGCTTTTTAAAGATCTCGTTCTGATAAATTTTATTGGAGCACTTCATAATCGACCAGGGATCATCAATCACAACCAGACCTTCGGAATAGGCTATTCTTGAAAAATCATACGTGTGATTGTTTACACTTGTCGTTTCCCGGATAAACAGGGCATCAAACTGATTGATTTTATTAATATCCGCTTTCGTGATAAACTCTACATAAAGTCCTTTCCGGTTTGCTGCCTGTTTGAATTTATTCAGGGCTCTCGGGCAGGAGGGAGGCGTGCTTTCGTCAGGATTTACAAGTATGGCAATGTCGTATTTATAATTAACCAGCTTGGCTTTATTAAAACGCTTTTTACTGAAATATTTCCTGGCAGATTTGTCGATGATTTGAATGTCTTCCTCAGGCAGCTTATCAAAAGTAAGCACTTTCATACTCTTGATAATCCACGTTTCATCCTTCACAAAATTCACTTCAAATAAGGGGGCTTCAAACAAATTAAACAATTTCATGGCCAAAGCATTGTAGCCTTTTTTGCTTGAGTGCCCGAAGTAAATTTTAAATGAAAACTTATTCGTCTTAATCTTGTTGAGCGATTTATTGATCAGTTCTTCAATATCGAACGCTGCCGAATGAATAACCCCCGGTATTTTAAAATCGCGGATAGCAATGGTACTCGGAATACTCCGTTGTCCCCGTGCCGATGCCAGCAGCGACACATAGTATCCATAGCTTTGGTATTTGTAAGAGCTGCAAAGATTGAAAATACGCAGGTCGTTATTGGATGCGTAAACCGGATTACTGATGTACTCTTTTACCGATATAACTTTCGCGTTTACATTGGGGAACGACCATTTGGAAGGCTGGTTCAGAACAATAACATTGCCTAATCTCTTGCTTAACAAGGTAGCGTTGGTTATATATTCCATTTTGTAAGCATCTTCGCCCGGGCAGTAATAATCTGTAATTTTTTCAACGATCGTGAATCCCTGAGCCTGGTACCACATAACCAGTTTGGTGTTCGACGCGCTCGCTTCCAGGATAATTCTTTCATAATTGAGCTTGTTGGCCAGCTCAAACACATGTTTTATTAAGAAGCTGCCAACGCCCTTATTTTGATACTCCGGCAATATGGCAATGGAATAGATGCGCAGGGCCTTACTGTATTTAAAAAGAGTTAAAGCTCCAATAGGAGTTCGGGCTTTGTTCTCGGCGATTAATACTTCCTGGAAATTACTTTGAATTCCCCGTGCAATGCTCTTGCGTGTGCCTTTTTGAAAATCCGGAAAGGATTGATTCTCTATGTTTTCTAAAAAATTTAAATCATTTATATCGGAAGGTCTTATCCCTATTTTCATAAATTAATTGTAATAAAAAAACCGACTAAAAATATATATTTCTTCGGTACTGTATTCGAATTATTTCACGCCGAAATGAACAATTTAATCACTACCGGAAGGAGTATTGCAAACTTAGGCAGATGGTCATTTGTTGAATGGTTAAAAGGGTGAAGGGTAGGAGCGAAATGAAAAATTATTTGTATTGGGATACCCGGCAACCGTTACCCAATACCCAAATCCAAAGTTAAAAGTTACATCCAAATACATCTATTTATTCCTAAGTGTGAATCATGTAACTAATAAGCAGAACTGTGTAATGGTTTCCGGGCTGAATAGAATGACCTTTGTAACGTGAAATATATTCACCACTGTGTCGCCAGTTGCGACCACAATATCTAAAATCATGAACAAAACTGAAATGAAAGGAAACTGGAATGCACAAAAAGGTAAACTAAGACAGAAATATGCATTCCTTACTGAAAATGACTTAATGTTTGAAAAAGGTAAACAAGAGGAAATGTATGGCAGACTTCAAATTAAGTTGGGCAAAACCAAAGAAGAATTGCAAAATATTATTAATGACCTTTAGCAAACATCTTCTATCTGACAATCGGACTTAATTACTAAAAAGAACAAAAGTCCAATATTAAACTAAATAACAAATTATCATGAGAAATTCAATTTTAATCCTGGGGAGTGCCCTAATTATGACTACAGTAGCACTATCCAGTTGCCAGTCGTCTGGCTCAAGAGTACAAAACGCAAAAGAAAACGTACAGGAAGCCAAACAGGACTTGTCAGATTCTAAAACAGAACTGTATCAAGCCCAGAAAGATTCTATCAATGCCTATCAGCAATTCAAACAGGAATCAGAAGCAAAAATTGCTGTTGAAGAAAAAAACCTTGCTGATTTTAAAGCAAAAATTGCTAGCGAGAAAAAAGCTGCCAAAGCCATAAATGAAAATAAAATAGCAGTTTTAGAACAAAAAATCGCCGACCTGAAAATGAAACTGGAGAACTATAGTGGTGAAGGCGGAGAAAATTGGATATCTTTTAAAAATGAGTTTAACCATGATATGGCCGAACTGATGAAAGCATTAAAAGATTTGACTGTTGATAACGTAAAATAGACTTTAAATTAAAATGAAAGCTGCTAAAAAACTGGGTATTTGGATGGATCATACCAAGGCTCATATCATGGTATTAAATAAGAATTCTATTACATCCAGCACAATAGAGTCACTCTCTTTGCAAGGCCCAAAACAAGACTTTGGAGAGGATGAAAGTCTGAAACATAATACTGAGCAAGATCAGCTTTCTGATTATTTTAAAAGAATAAGCGCTGTTATAACAGGCTATCAGGAAGTATTACTTTTTGGTCCTACCCACGCTAAAACTGAATTGTATAACGTATTAAAGGATGACAGTCATTTTAATGACATTAAAATTGAAGTTGAAGCAACTGACAATTTAACGGAAAATCAAATGCAGGCTTATGTAAAAGAGTATTTTCAAAAGCAGGCTGGCCGCAAAAAATGAAAGTTGCTTCTATTTCTTTTTTGAGATTCTTCGCGTTGCTCAGAATGCCAAATTCGGGCAGGCTTTGCGACAGCTTTTTTTTTCTTAAATCTTAAATCGTTAATCCTTGTTCGATATTCATTTGATTTAAGAACAAGGAACACCGATTGCCGATTTAGGATGTTGCGGAATATTTCAAAAAACCAATCTGGCGCCAGCATTGAATGCCAAATTCGGGCAGGCTTGCTACAGCAGGGGTTATTTCATTTTTGGAGGTGCTGTCGGTTTGGGAATGATATCAATTCCGTATTTCTCTCCTATTTTCTGAAGGGCTATGATCGCTATACTTGATCCCGGAACAGCTTGCAGGCCAATGATCGCTAATACTTTGGTGAAATCGATGGTTTGTTTTTTAAGAAAGGTCAATTGTTCTTCACTGACCTCTTTACCTTCTAATAACAACAGAAGAATTTCGCCAGCCACAAGAGTATCATAAGATTCTGAAATAGTATATGTTTTCAGTCCATTAATTTCATGCTCCAGTTTGTTTTTATCTTTTTCTATTTGGCTTCTAATCGTTGAAAAATCCATTTTATTTGTTTTATTATTTGCAAGTGCGTACCAGTGAGGTTTAATGTCACAAGTCACAGACTTGCGACAGCGGGGGTATATTTTTTATTCAACAATTATAAATTTTTGCCAAGTTGGTGTTTTTGACCCATTTTCATATACCTTAACTCCAATTTTTTCAGCTCCCATTAAATATATTTTTAAATCAATAATTCCTGACTTCACATTCTCAAATTTTCGAGTTATTGTATCACCTTTATTTTCATAATCAAAATCTTTCCAACCAGGTATTGGTTGAAAAGCTGAGAATCCCCATTTTGTCCCAGATATCTGGACAATAACTTTTTTACCTTTTGGTATTTCCACCATCATTGAGTGAATTCCTACAT
>JACZJI010000055.1 GCA_014860665.1 Bacteroidales bacterium
AATTATAACCATAACTTTCCGTTAAACTAAATCCCCCAAAATAGATAGATGATATTATTCCTTGTTTTGGATTAATAAAAGTCAAACTCCCAAAATCATCAGCAATTTCAGGGGTCGCACAATAATAGACAGTAACATCCGTAAATGTATTTGAAAATATTTCAAGGTGATTTGTATGACCGATAAAATGACCTTTTCTAGTCTGTTCTCTGATTAAATACAAGGTAGTATCTAAATTAATTGTTACTAAGTTAGAATCAATTTTTTTCAAAGTTAAAAACCCTTTAAAATGGTTAAGAAAGCCAAAAACATCCGAACTATTCAGTTTACTCAGCTGAAGAATAGAGTCTTCAATCTGAAGAAAAACCGTTGCAGTATCATGAATCGTAATTGAATCTACGTTCAACTTTTTTTCAAAAAAAGTTACTAAGCCTGGCGATTTAGAGATAATTTTGATAGAGATAGTATCCCCAGTAAAGAAAGGTTCTTCATAATAATACTTTCTCCATTCAACATATTTCCATTCTTGCCCAACATTAAGTTTAATAAAAGAACTGTCCACATCGAGAACGATAATTTTTGGATTAGTAACTGTATCTGTACAGTTTAGAAAAGAAAGGGTTACTATTAAAGAGAAAAAAAATATTATTTTCAAATGAACCTCTTATTAGCAATATAACTAATACCTATAAGGAAACGCTAACAATCAACTATTTAACATAACCTGCTTTTAGTGATCCTTATCAAACTATTTCTGCAAAACTAAATTATTATAACAGCAAACTCAATTAACATCAGGCAACGATTAAGTTGGATATGTAAACCTCACCCATAATCCCTCTCCTTGGTAAGGAGAGGGAAAAACAAGGGTGAGGTAAAAGTGACTCGTCCTAAAAAAAGTCGCAATGCCCCATTTAGCTTTTGAACCTTATTCGTAAGATTTAGTATGCTGCTTTGAAGATTTCAACTTTCGAATCCGCCTAGAGAAACTTACCTTAAAAAATGTTAAATTCTGATGTGATTTTTTAAAAAGGATTAAAAACTATATGCAAATCTGCATTTTTGAAGATATAAACTACTCAAACTTTGAGCCCATGGTTTTTTCCCGTCCTGTGTACGATTTGTTATGCGGTATTGATTCATTAAAAGAAAAAATCATTCGCAGTTACGGCAATGTAAAAGTCTCACTTCACTGCCGTCCTTATCTAACGGAAATCGTGCAGCATCAAAACCCAAATTATTTAGTTAATAAAATAGAAGACGCTGAGTGTCTTTTTATTAATGGAAGATTAATTGCTTCGCAGGATTTATCGCAGGTTCTTCCTCTGCTTCCTGCAGAAGACAAAGTAATTGTAAATGAAGAGACTGTTATTGCTGCGTATCTTTCCGGTGAAAATTTAAAACACAAGACAAATCATCTTAAAGATCTTTTTTCTGTTACGGATTTTAATGGTCTGCCTGTTAAAATACTTGATCTTAAATGTGCAAACTACCTTTGGGACTTAATAAATATTAATGGAAAACAAATAGTTGAAGATTTTAATTATTTGACAAACAGTTCTAAAATTAATTTTACCGATAAAATTGATTCTTCAATTAATATAGTTAACAAGC